>JAGQHR010000283.1 GCA_020431745.1 Candidatus Eiseniibacteriota bacterium | reverse complement strand
GCCACCCGCGCGGATGGCCTTCGCGTAGCTCTCCCGGGCACCGACGATGCACCAGAGCTGGTCCGCAAGGCGATTGGACGGCAGGTCCGGCAAGTCCAACCGCAACGCCGCTTCGTCCAGATGGGAAACGAGGTCATGCGTCAGATGGAACGCACGTTCCAGTCGTTCCGCGAGAGCGTCGATCATGCGTTACCTCGATGGCCACGAGCCCGAGTGTCCCGTAACGGGCTCAAAGTACTGGATTTGAGCCACCCCGGGCGACTACCCTTTCGGCGTGTCGATCCGGGGGTGAGGCGCCGAGCCAGGCCGCACCGACGGTGGACACCGTGTCGGGAGCGGACCACCTTCGCGTGGCGACGCACGGAACGAACCTGACATCCTCCGCGACGGGGACCTGACGTCCTCCGCGACAGGGGGGCCGTGATGGAAAGGATCTTCCACTGCCGTTATTGCAGCACCGCTCTCAAGACCCAGTTTCTGGAACCGGGCGAAGAAGTGTTGTGCCGCACCTGCGATCAACGTACGCCTGTCCCGGAGGAGAACGAGGAGACGGCAGTCGCTGAGTTTGCCGCGGGAACGACGGGCAACCCTGCAGGACCTGGGGCAACGGAGCCCCCTCCCCCACTCGGGGCGTCCCGTTCGTCCGCCGGTCGCCGTGAGTCTGCGGCGCTGCCGAGCACGGACTCACGGCTCTCGATCGCCGTGGCCCTGTCCCAAACCACGCGATCCGCTTTCGAACGATTCCCGCTTCTCCTCGGACTCTCCGTGATCGGGTATCTCCCCTGGATCATTCATCTGTGCTACATGACGTTCGGCCCGGGACCGGAGGACAGTGTCCAGAATTCGATCAGCAACCTCCTCAGCAGCCTGATGGGACCTTTCGTCTCCAGTCTGCTGGTCTTCGCGGTCTTCCAGAAGCTACGCGATCGGAATCCGAGCTTCGCGGAATGCCTGCGGGTCGGTGGGCGACGGGCTTTCACGGTGCTTCTGACCGTAATGGTCACCACGTTCGTGACTATCCTCGGCTACGTTCTGGTTCTCGTGCCCGGAATCTACCTCTCGATCCTCTACTTCGTGGTCATACCCGTCGCCGTGATCGAAGGAACGGGAGTGGGAGACAGCATCAGCCGCAGTATGGAGCTCACCAGTGGACATCGTTGGTGGCTCTTTCGGTTCGCGTTCGTCATGATTCTGCTCTTCACGTGCATTGTGCTGCTTCCGGCCGTTTTCATCGTCTCGATCAGAGGCCTGGCTGAAGAAGGCCTGCTCTGGAAGCTCGTGTCGATTCTCACGCTCGTGCTGATGAGTTGTATGAGCGCCATCCTCGCCGCGTCGATGTCGACCGTCGTGTATCGAGAGCTCCGCAAGGTCCACGGAGACTTCGACGAGGAAAACCTGCTCGCGGTCTTCGATTGAGCCGCGCACGACGGTCACGGGTAGACCTCGGCAGGTCCCTGGGGGCAAAGCTGGCGCGTTCGAGAATCATCTGGGTCGTCGTGGTCCTGATCGGATGGTCGGCGGGTGCCGCCCTGCCGGTGCGCACCGAGCCGCGGATGGTACCTGCCGGAACGGCAACGACCTCGGGGGTCTCGGCGCCGAGAAACACGCCGGCGGCACGATCGGCACTCTCCGTTCTGGTGGGCTCCGTGCCCACCGCAGCTGCTCAATCGACGACCACGCCGGTTGCAGGCTCGACGGCCACGCCGACTGCGGACTCGGCCGCTTCAGCAACGGTGGACGCGGCGATTCCGGACTCGACGACCACGGCTGCAGACTCAACCGCCGCCGCGGAACCGTGGAATGAATCCACCCTGCGTTCGCTGCTGGAATCCGGCAAGTTCCAGACGGAGCTACCGAATGAGAAGGCAGGCGCTTCCGAGGATCCCCGGAACCCCTGGACCTACTCCGGCCCGTGGGCTTGGAACGGCTCGATCGTCGGGCTGATGCTCGCCGGTCTCGCGGCGATTCTCCTCATCTTCGTCCTCCTCCACTTCTTCCGGGAGGCGAGCGAGCGACGGCTCGTGGCGGAGGGAAGAGTCGGAGCCCAGGAGACCGAGCCCCCCCTCGACATCTCGATTCCTCTCGGTGACATCGATGCTCTGGCCGGGCGCGGTGACTTCGCAGCAGCCGTCCGGGAGCTTCTCCATCGCGTGTTCCAGTCGCTCGCCGGTCACCGCGGCCTCGTTCTCTCGCGCGCGCTCACGTCCCGGGAAATCATCCACGTCCTCGACCTTCCCCGCGATGGACGCGCGGCGCTCTCCGAGCTGGCCGGAACCGTCGAGCACTCGCTCTTCGGGACCGCGGAGGTGCGTGAGCCGGAGTTTCGGCGTTGCCGGGAGCTTTACGCGCAGCTCGAACAGACGCTGCGCAGCCGGCGCCTGCCGAGAGGCGGCGCGGAGTGACGACGTTCGCCGACAGGTCGGCCCCCCTCTTCGTCGTGCTCGCACTCTCCGCGGCCGCTCTGATCGGTACGATCTTCTTTGGCAGACCGACAGCTCCTCCCACCGCATCCCTGCGTGCGGCGAAGGGTCACTCCGCGGTGGGCTATGGAGCGCTGGTCTCCTGGATCGAGAAGGAGGAGGGACTGGCGGTTCGCATCAGCCGATCGCACACCATGAAGAAGATCGGACCGGACGATCTCGTACTCGCGCTGGAGCCGCGGGTCGAGGGACCGGAGAGTCGCGTCTGGAAAGGCGATCTCCTCCGGGAGGTCTGGCTGTCTTCGCGGCTCATCCTGGTGCTACCCAAATGGCGGGCGCTCCCGGATCCCTCCCACTCCGGATGGGCAGAATCGGTACATTGGGTCGCCCGCTCCGAAGCCGAGGCCGTCCTCCAGCTCGCATTCGAAACGGTCGGTGCCGGAAAACTCGTCGACGGAGCCGGGGCCGACTCTGTCGGAACCTGGCAGTGGAACACCCCGAGCGAGGGATACAACTTCGACTTCGACGAAAACGACGACTCTCTTTCCGACGCCCGTCACAGCGGCGAAGATCGTGCCCTTCCCACAGACGGCGCCGACGACGGCGCGGAGCCTCCGCCAGCCATCGTGCGAAGAAAGGGTTCCGCTCCCCGAGACGCGGACACCGAACGGGTCGCGACGATCGCCTCGCTCCAGACGATGTCCGCGCCGTCCTGGGTTTGGACGCCCATCGTCGAGAACGAAGACGGCGTCCTGGCCGCGTTCATCGCGCAGGACTTCCTCGTGATCTCCGACCCCGACCTGCTCAACAACGCCGGGATCGGCCAGGGTGAGAACGCCGCGATGGTCCAGGACCTGCTCCGATCGATGGTCGAGCCCGAAGCGTTCTGGATCGACGAGTCGATTCATGCAAGCCCCGACTCGGCGGGCATCTGGAGCGAGCTCTTCCGATTTCCCCTGATTCTGCTGACCCTGCATCTGATCGCGCTCTCCGCCGCCGCTGCCTGGGCCGCGACACATCGCTTCGGGCCGATTCGGCCCGTGGAACCCCGATTCCGACGCGAGAAGCAGATCTTCGTCGCCCATACGGCGGAGCTGCTCCAGCTCGCGGGCCATGGTGGGGACAGCCTGGTGCGCTATCTCGGACTCGCGGAGATGGAAGTCGCCCGCGGACTCGGCTGGAGCGACCTCCCCCAGGGAGAACGGCGACGACGACTGCGGGCGCTTCGCGGGAACACGCAAAGTCGCGACGATTTCGAGTCGCTCACCCGTGATGTGAACGCGGTCACATCGCACGAGATCACACCGAGCGGTCTGGTACGCCTGGCGCAGAGGATCGACGACTGGAGACGGAGCATCGTCTCCGGAAGGAGGCTCGATGGAGCTGGATGAAGTGAAGGGACTCGCGGAACGCATGACCTCGACGATTTCCTCGGTCGTGGTCGGTCAGGACCAGATCGTCGAGATCCTGCTGGTCGCGCTCTTTTCCGAGGGACACGTCCTGCTGGAGGGCCCTCCGGGAACCGGAAAGACGCTGCTCGCGCGGACGTTTGCCGCGTGCCTCGATCTGGAGTTCGCACGCATCCAGTTCACCCCGGATCTGATGCCGGGAGACGTTCTGGGGACGAACCTCTTCGACTTCCGCACCGGCGAGTTCCGGCTCACGCGCGGCCCGATCTTCACCGACTTCTTGCTGGCCGACGAGATCAACCGGACGCCTCCGAAGACGCAGGCCGCGCTCCTCCAGGCCATGCAGGAGCGCACCGTCACGATCGACGGCAAGACCTATCCGCTCAAGGACGAGTTCCTCGTCGTGGCCACCCAGAACCCGATCGAGCAGGAGGGAACCTATCCCCTGCCGGAAGCGCAGCTCGACCGCTTCCTCTTCAAGGCACTCGTGCCGTTCCCGTCGCGCGAGGAGGAGATCGGGATCGTGAAGCTGCACGGCAACCGTACCGCGATGCCCCGCTTGGAGGAGTTCGCGATCGGCAAGGTCGCGGACCGAGCCGCGGTGGCGGCCGCCCGCTCCGCCGTGCGTGACCTGCGGATCGCGGACGAAGTCGTCGAGTACATCGTCGACCTCGTACGGGCCACGCGCGACCATCCGTCGATCCTACACGGCGGCTCGCCCCGCTCGGCCAACATGATCGCCAGCGCGTCGCGCGCGTTGGCCGCGCTCCGGGGACGGGACTTCGTCCTTCCCGACGACGTCAAGGAACTCTACCTCCCGACCATGCGGCACCGTATCGTGCTCTCTCCCGCGGCTGAGGTGGAGGGTTTGTCGGGCGAAGGGATTTTGACCGGAGTTCTCGAAACCGTGGCGGCGCCGAGGTGAGCACTCGATTCCATCCCACGACGAGGGCGCTCGTCGTGGCCGGAAGCGGGTTCCTGATCGCGCTCGCGGCCGTGCTGATCTCGCCGCAGCTCGCCCCGATTTGGATGGCCTTCTGGTTCTCGCTGGCCCTGGCCCTGGGGATCGATCTGGTGTTCCTCGGCTCCTCCAAAACCCTGCACGCGGAGATCGAGCTGCCCCGGACGCTCGCGATCGGCACGGTCCATCACGTTCCGCTCCACGTGACGCGACGGGTGCAGCGGACATTCGTCGCCGACGCTGTCTTGTCGGTGTCCGGACATCTCGACCGGCTTCCCCCGCAACGGCTCGAGGTTGCCGGGGGCGAAGGGACGACGACGTTTCCGTTCCGGGCTCACCTGCGCGGCCCCGTGCGGGCAGAAACGATCTCCCTGCGGTATCCGGGACCGCTCGGCCTCCTGCGCTGCACGGTCGAGCTCGGCTCCGACGCAGAGAG
>JAGQHR010000282.1 GCA_020431745.1 Candidatus Eiseniibacteriota bacterium | reverse complement strand
CTCGTCCAGCGTTTGGTCCGCGGCGGGCATGAAATGATCTTCGGGGTGTCCTCCGATCCGCGGATGGGACCCATCCTCATGTTCGGCCTCGGCGGCAAGTACGTCGAGGTCTTCGGCGATGTCCGGTTCGCGATTCCGCCGATTTCGCCCGCGGAAGCCGTCGACCTGGTGCGAGGAATCCGCGGTCATCGGCTCCTCGAGGGAGTGCGCGGCGACGAACCGGTCGACGAAGACGCCCTCGTCGAGACCCTGCTCCGAATCGCGCAGCTGGTGGAGCGCCACCCGCGGATCGTCGAGATGGACATCAACCCTTGGCTGGCCTTCCCCGGCGCCGGCCACTCCTGCGCGGTGGACGTGCGGATCCGCGTCGCGCACGACCCGGAACGGGTTCCATGACCCGATGGATCGCCCGGCGGTGGGCACGTCTGCTGATCGTCACGCTGGGATTGATCCTCTGCCAATTCGTGCTCTATGGGAGCGCTCTCGTCGGCCGCACGCTGCTGCTTCCGCTGGATCTGCTGGCGCTCTCGAACGTCTATCTCCCCGCCACCGCCGAGTACGCGTCCGTCGCGCCGGGCAATCCGACGTTCTCCGACATCCTCTTCGAGTACGAGATGAACCGGCGATTCGCCGCCACCGAGTTCCGCGCCGGTCGATTGCCCCTTTGGAATCCCGGCGCCTACACCGGAGTGCCGTTCGCGAACTTCGCGAAGTATTCGCCGTTCCTGCTGCTCTACTACCTGTTCGACGCACCCTGGACGTTGGCCTGGATCCAACTGCTGACCGCGCTCGTCGCCGGACTCGGCGCCTACGCCTTCTTCCGTGAGGGACCACGCCTCTCCTTCTGGCCGGCCGCCTGCGTGGCATGGTGCGTGCCTCTGAGCGGATTCTTCGTCCTCTGGGAGGGATTCTCCCTCGTCTACGCGGCAGCCTGGTTCCCGTGGCTGCTCTATGCCGTGGAACGGACGATGCGCGCGCCCCGACGCGGAGGCGTGCTGTTGGCCCTCGTCACCTGCCTCCTCGTCCTTTCGGGACAGATCGACATCGGCGGGCAGGCCCTGCTCGCATCCGGTCTCTATGCTCTCGTCCGGCTCGGGTGTCTCCACGCGATCCCGTCCGACCGCTCACGACGCTGGCGCCGCTCCTTCGAGAGAGGCAGCGCCCTCCTCGCGGGGTGGGGGCTCGGGCTTTGTCTGGCGGCTCCCCATCTGCTGCCGCTCGCTTCCTACGCGCGCACGGGGGCACGCGTCGCCAGTCGTCTCGCGGGGTCGGAAGAGCGGCCACCGGTCGGGCTCTCCGCGGTGTTCCAGTTCTTCGATCCGAACTTCCTGGGAAACGCGCGCTCCGGATCGATCTACTTCGGCGACGGCAACCACCTGGAAAGCCCGGCCGCGGCCTACGTCGGCGCGTTGTCGCTGTTCGTCCTCGTGCCCCTCGCGTGGCGCGATCGTTCGCGTCGCGGATGGTGCGCTCTCTTCACCGTCCTCACACTCGTGGCGCTCAGCTGGGACTTGGCGATCCCCGGTCTGCTCTCGCTGTGGCGCGCTCCGATCCTGAGCTACTTCTCGTACAACCGATTCGTCTTCGTCTCGGGGCTGCTCCTGCTGGGGCTGGCCGGAATCGGGCTGGAGTCCCTACGCCGGGCGCCCGGCCGCCTGCTGACGATCGGGGCATCGGTGGCTCCGGCGGTGCTGGGCGTGCTGGCCATCCATCGTCTGAACCATTGGCCGGATCCGTTCCGCGCCCTGCTCGACGGCGTGAAGCAGAACACGGTGCGACATCACCTCATGGGCACACCCGAAGAAGTCGACCGGATCACGCGAACGTTCCAGCACGACACGATCCTGTTCGTGGTCATCTGCGCGGTCGCGATCCTGCTCCTCGTCGCTCTCCGGCTTCGCTGTCAGGAAGCCCGCGTCGCCGTCGGCGGGGCCATCGTCCTGGAGCTGGTGATCTTCGGATGCGGCTTCGCGCCGCAGGGTCGTCCGGCACTCTATCTGCCCCCGATCGGCCCGCTCGACTCGTTGGAAACCGCGGATCGCGTGCTGTGCGCCAATTGTCTGCCCCCGAACCTGAATCAGCGTTTCGGGTTCCGCGACGTGCGCGGCTACGACGGAGTCGATCCTGCGCGATTGATGGATCTGCTGGATCTCTGCCGGGACCCGAAGATTCCGGTTCCACCCTATGGACGCGCGCAGTACTTCGTGCCGGTCGTCCGGCTTACGGCGTCCCACGAGGCAGCCGTTTCGCCCATCCTCAGCCTCGCCAACGTGCAGGTGCTCGTCTTCCGCGGGACGCCGCCCGCGAGCGCCGTCACCCTGTTCCATCGGGACGACTATTGGGCGATGGCGAATCCCCGGGCCTGTCCGCGCGCGTTCGTGCCGGCCCGCGTCGAAACGGTCGTCGATGCCGGCTCCCGGCTGGCCAAGATGGGCAACCCCGACTTCGACCCCCGCGCGGTCGCCTACGTCGAGACGAACCTCGACCTGCCCGGCCCGTGTTCCGGACAGGCGACGATCGTCGACGCGACACGGCCCAGCCGGCTCGACATCCACGCGGAGATGGCGACCCCGGGTCTGCTCGTGGTTTCGGATCTCTGGGACGATGGATGGAGTGCGGAGGTCAACGGTCGACCGGCCCCGATCCTCCGGACCGATCACGCGTTTCGTGGCGTCATCCTTCCTCCCGGCCACAGCGACATCCAGATGAGCTACCGTCCCCGCAGCTTCCGGGACGGTCTGTTCGCGATGATCGGCGCGGTCGCGGTGACGTTGGTGTGGTCCGCTTCGGCTCTCACCAGTAAGCGTTAGCTCCGTGTTGGGGTCGCCCCTCGCGATCGGGTATCCTCTTCAGACGGTTCTCGACCACCGAGTGCCCAGGAGGAGCCCCGCACCATGCCTTCGTTCCGTCGCTTCGGCCGCCGCCTGCCCGCGCGTACTTCGGGTCTCCGCGGAATCGTCGGAGGCATGGACGCTCTCGGGATCGCCGTCGCTCTCGGCCTTCTCGGAATCGGCGTCGCGCGTGCCGAAGGTCCCCAGTTCGAGTCCCCCCCCGTTCATCCGATCGAGCTGTCCCAGGACGGAAACGCTCTGTTCGTGCTGCACCAGGCGGATCAGCGGCTACTCGTGTTCGATCTGGCGGGACCCGAGCCCGTGCGGCGCCTCGAGCTGATGGTCGGATTGGATCCCGTGACGGTGCGGCAGCGGACGGAAACCGAGGTCTGGGTCGTGAACCATCTCTCAGACTCGATCTCGATCATCGATCTCACGTCCGGCCGCGTCGTCCGCACGCTCCTCGTGGGCGACGAACCCACCGATGTCGTCTTCGCCGGAACTCCCGAACGAGCCTTCGTCTGCGTTTCCCAGGATGACCTCGTTCGCGTGTACGACCCGGCAGACCCGACGCGCGCACCCCAGGACATCGCGCTGGATCAGAGCGATCCCATCGCGCTCGCCGTCGCTCCCGACGGCGGAACCGTCTTTGTCGCAGCTTTCGACAGCGGCAATCGCACGACCGTCGTGCCGTACCTCGACGTTCAGGCCGGCGGCGGCCCACCGCCGCCCAACCCGCCGATGGATCCCGCGCTGCCCGATCCTCCGCTGACCGCCCTCATCGTCCAAGATGACGGCACTTCCTGGCGCGACGAGTCCGGTCGGTCGTGGGACGCGTTCCTGCCCTACCGGCTGCTCGATCACGACGTCGTGGCGATCGATGCGAACACCCGGGCGATCACCGGCGCCTATACCGGCGTCGGGACCAACCTCTTCGGCATCGCCGCCAATCCCGTCGACGGCAGGCTCTACGTCGCGAATCTCGAGTCGTTCAACCAGATCCGGTTCGAACCCAACCTGACGGGGCGGTTCCAGCAGAATCGCGTAACGGTGATCGACCCCGGAACCGGGTCGGTCGTGCCGCGGCATCTCAACGAGCACATCGACTACGACAATCCCCTGGGCACCGACGGCGAGCGCGCGCTCAGCCTTTCGCTGCCCAGCGCGCCGATCGTCTCGAGCGACGGTCAGCGCGTCTATGTCCCCGCCTTCGGCTCCGACAAGATCGGCGTCCTCGACGCCAGCGGGACCGTCGTGGGCCGGATCCAGGTCGGAGACGGCCCGATCGGGGTCGCGCTCGACGAGGCGCGCGATCGCCTCTACGCGTTGCGCCGCATCCCCGGCGATCTGGCAGTGGTCGATCTCGCGACCGCCGTGGTGACGCACGTTTCGGTCGGATTCGATCCCACCGATCCATTCGTCCAGCTCGGCCGCCGGCGTTTCTACTCCGGCGCGCTCTCTTCCGCGCACGGCGATCTCTCGTGCGCCTCCTGTCACATCAACGGCGGGATGGACAACATGGTGTGGGATCTCGGCGATCCCCGCGGCACCTACGTTCCCGGTCCCACCGAGCAGTACTCCGGCTACCATCCGATGAAGGGCCCGATGGCGACCCAGTCGTTGAAAGGGCTGACCGACACCACCCCGTTCCACTGGCGCGGCGATCGCCCGATGCTCCGCGACTTCAACGGTGCATTCGTATCGTTGATGGGCCGCGCCGAGCCGCTGACCGACATCGAGTTCAACGAGTTCGAGACATTCGTGTTCTCTCTCGTGTATCCGCCGAACCCCCGGCGCACTCTGGACGGCGGCCTCGCGGCCTTCGGCGGTGGCGCCGACCCCATCCACGGAGCCGAGCTGTTCGAGTTCGGAGGCCTGGTCACCGACGGCGGCGACTGCATCGGCTGCCACACGCCGCCGACCAGCCAGAACAACGTCATCATCGCCGCCGATCTGCTGGGCGAACCGCAGGACCTCGTCGTGCCCCAGATCCGCAATCTCTATGAGAAGACCCGGTTCGACCGCAGCGCCGCCTTCAACGTCCGCGGCTTCGGATTCGCGCACGACGGAGCGACCCAGAACATCGTCGAGTTCCTGCACGCGGCACGCTTCACCTTCCCCGGTGGCGACGCGGATCGCGCCGACGTGGCCGCGTTCGTCCTCGCGATGGACACCGGAACCCCCGCGGCCGTCGGCGCGCAGTTCACCCTCGATGGGACGAACACCGCGGCCGGACAGCCTCGGGTCGAAACGCTGATGTTCATGGCTGATCAGGGCATCATCGGCCTCGTCGCCAAGGGGAACGATCCCGACGGGACGCCGCGCGGGTGGCGGTTCGGTGGCGGTCAGTTCACCCCCGATCGCGTCGCTGAGCCCGCGTCCACGCTGACCGCTCTGATCGCCCGGGCCGCGGCGGGTGATCCCGTG
>JAGQHR010000281.1 GCA_020431745.1 Candidatus Eiseniibacteriota bacterium | reverse complement strand
CGCGGCGATACGCGGCGCCGGCGCCACCGGTTGCGGAGGGCGTCGCATCGCTTCGGCCAGAGCTTCGATCGCGCGAAGGTCTTCCATCCAGGATGCGTCCGGATCGGAGGGATGGTGGTTTCTCCAGTCCACCCCCCGTCCGTCGGCGACTTCCGCGGCCAGCCGCCAGAGATCGATCTCCTCAGGCTCGGGGCGATTCTCTGCCATCGCGCATCGCTTTCGTGAGATCGACCAGGGCGCGGGCCACCGTCATGCGGGCGGCATCAGCGCTCGGCTTGCCGAGAGCCGCAGCGATTTCCTGATGGCTGAGTCCGAACTCGATCCGAAGGATGACTGCCTGCCGGGGCTCGGGGTCGAGTTTCGCCAGCCCCGCCTCGATCCGCTCCAGGGAGTCCTGGCCGATGGCCTCTTCGAGCGGTGACGCGATCCGGTCAGGGGCGGATTCCCCGAGTGTGACGGGACGCGGGCGCACGGCATCGCGACGCGCGGTATCTCGGATGGCGTTCATCATGATTTGGCGGAGATAGGCGAGGAACGCGCCCTCCTTCTGATATTCGAAGGAATCGAGGTGCTGGAACGCGCGCAGCAAAGTTTCCTGCACCAGATCGTCGGTCTCGGAGAGGTTGTGGATTCCGCCGGGACGCCGGTGATGAGCCCACTGCCGGAGCATCGTCAGATAGCGGCCGAAAAGCTTCTCCCGCGCGCGACCGTCTCCGTCGCGCGCCAGGGCGAGAAGGGTCGCAGTGTTTTCCAGCGAAGCTCGGGAGCTCACGATCACCCTTCCGCAGTCCGGGAGGGGATCCGCTTTCGCGGCCGGCGTTGCCGTGACGAGCCGGGTCGACCGGCTCGACGCTGATGACGTTTCGTTTGGCCCCAGGCAACCATGACCAAGCCGCCTTCTCGGCGCCGACTCCTTCGAACGGAAGATGAAGATTCTCTGTTCGGCGATGCGCTCCCGCGCGTTTCCGCCATAAGAGTACCCGATTTCGTCGGCGAAAGAGATGGCGGCGCGTCCGGGTCGGCGCGCACGGCCTGTCCCTGCCTACCGGGAAAACACGTTGGGAGAAGTGGTCCCGCTGCGATGCGGAAGGTCATCACAAACCGTGACGAGCGTCGGGAGGACCGACCGCCGTCCAATCGGAGGATCGTCGCATGACGACACGTATCTACATATCCCGCTGGCTCTTCGCCGCGCTGAGCGGGTGGGTCGCACTGGGGACGTTCGTACCGGTGCAGGGGAGTACCCCAGGTGAGAAGGGCGAGGAAGCGTACACCGTGAGCGCGGCTCCCTACGAGGGGCCGACGACCGCGGAGCTGGAGAAGGCGGCCCGGCCCCAGGGTGTTCAGGTCGTCTCGGAGGCCAAGGAACCGGAAGTCGCCACCATCGGATCCGAGACCAACCACACCTTGACGGCCGAGGAGAGGCAGAAGCTCGAGGCATGGCTCACAGCCGTCGCCGTCCTGCCGATGGCACTCCCTCTGGAAGCTTCGGCGAAGCTGGGACACCTGTCCGTTCCGACCGACGGGACCCCCGAGTTGACGACCGCGGAGATCGCCAAGCGGACGGCGGAGCTGGCCGAGCAGGCGGCGCAGGAAGCGCGCGGTACGGCGGGGAACGGCTCGGCAAACGAGGGGAGGGAGTCTCGATGAAGCACCGGATGGCAATCACCGCTCTCTGCGTCGTGGGCGCGGTAGCACTTCCTCTCCGTACGCGGGCCGTGACGGTGCCCGCTGACGGGCAGTCTCAATACGAAGTCGCGTTGCCGGCCTTCGATCTCACCAGCGCCCGGTCGGCCTCCGCGGACGTCGATCGGCTGCAGGCTGAATCCTCGCTCACCGACCTCTACGGAGGTTCCTGGTCCGTGTACACCTGGAATCCCCAGTCGGGAACCCCCAGCGAGATGTACGGAAGCGGCGTCGATCTCGCCCTGGCTCTGACGTCGCAGGACGACGTGCGTGCGTTGGCCGAATCGGTCATCCAGGAAAGCGAGCCCACCCTGCGGGCGAATCCGGATGAGTTGCGCTTCGACGTCGTCACGAGCTCGCCCCCGCGCACGAACACGCCGGATGGAATCGATCGGCCGGGGAAGTGGGCGGCCCACTTCCGCCAGACGTACCACGGATTGGACGTCGTTGGAGGTGAGGTCCACCTGACGTTCACGGACCGCGGACGTCTTTTCGCGCTCGGGTCCACCTACTACCGGGACATCGACCTGGATTGGACACCGACGCTCTCTGCGGAGGACGCGAAGGACATCGCCCGCGACGGGTTGCCCTACGATCCGACCACCGACTCGGTAGACGACGAAGCCACGCTGGAGATCCTTCCGATCCCGACCGGCGTCAGTTCCGTGGAGCACCATCTAGTCTGGACAGTGCGCGTCCGCACCCTCGAGCCGCGCGGAGTCTGGGACACCCGGGTCGATGCGCACGACGGCCGCGTGCTCGAGCGAACGAACGACATCGCCTTCCTCAACTACATCGGAAGCGTGTCAGGGTCGGTCGAGCGGCTCTCCTACTGCGACGGCACGATCCAGGAGAGCTATCCCTACGCGCGGGTGAGCATTCTCAACGTCGGCTCCGCCTACTCGGACGCCAACGGTGTTTGGTCGGTGCCCTATGCCGGGACCGATCCGGGGACGCTCTACGCACGTCTGCTCAGTCCCTATGTCGACGTTCAGAACTCCCAGGGACCGTGGGCGGGTCAGTTCGCCACTGTCTTCCCGCTCGTTCCCTACCAGGTCGTCTTCCATGACGGGAATTCGCGCGCGGACGAGCGGGACGTCTTCAAGACCGTGCAGGACCTGCACAACTTCATCGAGACGTTCGCGCCCGGGTTCGGATTCAGCAATCAGGTCGTGACCGCGCATGTGAACATCAACAACACCTGTAACGCGTACTACAGCGGCAACACGATCAACTTCTATATGGCGGGCGGCGGTTGCGGGAACACCGGCCAGATAATGGACATCGTAGCGCACGAGTACGGCCACGGTGTGCAGGAGGCGATCCTCGGATGGCAGGGCAACGAAGGCCTCGGTGAAGGCAACGGCGACGTGCTCGCTTTCCTGACTTCGATGTCCTCGGTGATCGGCCGCGGGTTCTACAACTGTACCGCGAGCGGTGGGCTCCGCGACTGCAATAACGACCTCGTCTACCCCGACAACGTGGTCGGTCAGGAGATCCACGACGCCGGGCGGGTCATCGCCGGATTCCACTGGGATGCGATGCAGGATCAGATCGCGGACTACGGCAGCTGGGGCCGGTATTCGACCGCCTGGGACTGGCATTGGGGCCGGGTCTTGCAGCTCCCCACCTCGCAGCCGGCGCAGGTTCTGGCGACCTTCATCGCGAACGACGACGACGGCAACCTGGTCAACGGGACGCCGCAGTTCAACTCCTATTGCCTGGGCGCGACACATCACGGATTCACCTGTCCGTCCGCGAATCTTCCGTTGGGGGCCGGGGCCTGTGACACCTACTACCAGTCGCCCCAGGGCTACACGATGAACCAACAGAACGTCTATTGGACTGCGGTCGCGGTCTCGCCGGAACCGGGCGATGACAAAGACATGCGCGTCTACACCCAGGGTTACGGCAACCTGCTGGCGGCGTCGTTGGGGACCGTCGGCACGGACTTCGTGGTCGGTGACTTCAACCACAATGCCACCGGCACCTATCAGCCCTACGTCTCCTTCGGTGGCACGACCAAGCCGTTCGTCACCGAATGGGACTCGGGAGCGGATGCGATCACGCTCGGCACCGACATCAGTGGATCGATGGGTGGTGCCAGCGGTGGATGCGGCCTGATTCGGATCTGGGACGTTTTCCTCACGGCCGGGCAGACCTACACCTTCGGTTTGCTGAACAATGGGGGCGACGCGGACATGCGTCTGTCTCTCTTCCGCAACCCCGCTGCAGCGCCGTACTGGGTGGGACGGAACCAGTCCGTGTTCGAGCTTCCCGCCGGGCAGTCTCTCCTCTACACCGCGCCCGCGACGGACTGGTACGGCGTCGTGGTCTTCAACAACACGCAGGGACCTTCGTACGGCTACTACACCCTGCGGGTCCAGAACGCCCCGAGCCCACTGCAGAGCGCGGTCTGTCAGGCTCAGACCGTCTCCCCGCGGATCACCAGCTTCACCCAGAACCCCATCTACTGGGCGGGAGTCGCAGTCAATCCCAGCGGGGGCGACGACAAGGACATTGCGGTCTATGCCGATCCGGGAGCGGCCGGGCCCGCGCTCGGGAGCTCGACGCGAGTCACGGGAACGGACTTCGTCGTTGGTGACTTCAATCACACGACTCCGGGAACGTACTACTCGCGGGTCTCCTACGGATCGCCCACGGCCAGCTACGTGACCGAGTTCGAAGGCGGTGCCGATGTGATCTACCCGGACACCCAGGTCAGCGGCTCGGTCGGTGGCGGAAGCGGGGGTTGCGGGCTCATCCAGGTTTGGGATCTCTATCTCGACGAGGGGCAGCAGGCGCGGTTCCTCCTCCTCACCGGAGGCTCCAACATTCGCATGGCCCTCTTCCGGAATCCGGCGGATGCGCCCTATTGGGCCGGTCGCAGCTGGGCCGAGTTCGAGGTCGGGGACCAGCAGGGCTACACCTACACCGCGCCGACCGGGGACTGGTACGGAGTCGTCGTCTTCAACGACGCGCCGGGATCGACGGGTGGGAGCTACACGCTGCGCGTCAGCAACCTTCCCGCCGCACTCGCCGATGCGCAGTGCGTTTCGGACACCGCCGTTCCCAAGCTCTATGCCTTCACGCAGACCAACCCCTATTGGAGCGCGGTCGCGGTGAACCCCACCGGATCCGACGACAAGGACGTCTGGGTGTTCGACAATCCCGACGGTTTGGGGACTCCGGTGGGCGCTTCCACGGGCACGGTCGGGACGGACTTCGTCATCGGCGACTTCAACCACAACGCGGCGGGCACCTACTACGCGTACGCGACCTACGGGCCGCCGGCCAACTACCTGCTGCAATGGGACGACGGTCCGGACATCTTCCCGCTGGGCACGGATGTCGCCGGCACGGTGGGTGGGGGCGGCGATGGGTGCGGCGTGATCCAGGTTTGGGATGTCTACCTCGAGGAGGGACAGCCCTACCAGTTCACGTTCGGCAGCGGCGGAGGCGCCGACGTGCGAGCATCGCTCTTCCGGAATCCGACGTCGGGGACGTACTGGGCCGGTCGCTACGACGCACAGTTCGAGCTCACGCCGTCCCCGTCCGCGTTCGAGTACACGGCTCCCGCATCGGACTACTACGGGGTCGTCGTC
>JAGQHR010000280.1 GCA_020431745.1 Candidatus Eiseniibacteriota bacterium | reverse complement strand
CGGATCGTCGTGGGCGACGGATCGAGCCGCGTCGTCCTCGATCGCGCCGGAATCGGCGAAGCCGATGCGCTGATCGCCGCCACCAACGACGATGCCGTGAACCTGGAGATCTGCCGGATCGCCCGGGAAGCCGGCATCCACCGGGTCGTGGCCCTGGCTGCCGATCCCGAACGCCTCCACGACTATCGCAGCATGGACGTACCCGCCTTTTCCCCCGATTCGCTCACGGCCCGCCGCATCGAGGAGAGCGTCGAAAGCCGGCGGATCAGCTCCCAGTCCTTCGCGAACGGACGCGCCGAGGTCATCGAGTTCGAGGTGACACATAGCTCTCCGGTGCACGGAAAGCCGCTCAAGGACCTGCGGGCCCGGAGCTGGGTCGTCGGTGCGGTCCTCCGCGGCGAGACGCTCCTCATCCCCCACGGCGACACGGTGCTCGAGCCCGGAGACCTGGTGACGGTCATGGGCTCCGGCGCAGACTTCTCGGAAATCGTGCGGACCTTCACGAGCGGCGAGGCCCGCTTCCCCCTGGACTTCGGCAAGAGCGTGGTGCTGTCGGTGGACGACGATCTGCCCGGCCTGTTGGAGGAGAGCTCCCATCTGGTGCGGAACAGCCGGGCGGCATCGCTGCTGCTCGTACATCGCGAGCTGAGCGCGATTCGCGCCGAGGACGAGCTGAACCGGGTCCAGAGCAAGCTCGAGATGGTCTCGGCGAAGGTGGAGGGCGTCGAGATCCGACGGCGCCCCGTGACGGGCAAGCCGTCACGCCATCTGGCCCGGGTGGCAGCGGACGACAGCGTCGGCGTTTTCGTGCGTGCACCCGGAACCCGACGTCCCCTGCTCTCGCTGTGGGGCGCGCATCGTTCGGTCGCCCTGGCGCGGCGGACCGGCCGTCCGGTGCTCATCGCACGCGGGACGCAGCCGTACGGGCAGATCGTGCTCCCGGCGCGCCGCACCGCCGCGGGCCGAATCGCCGCGCATGCCGCGCTCGATCTCGCCGTGCAGGGGAGCGCGGAGCTGCACGCGGTGGCCGCGGTCGATCCGCTGTTTCTGGCCGGTCCGGAGGCGGCCCAGGAAGCGCGGCAGGCGATCGGCTGGCTGCGCGAGGAAGCGGCGGTGCTGGGATTGGGTCTCAAGAGTTCCGTGCAGCGTGGAAATCCCGCCCGCATCTTCCTCGAGGCCGCGCGATCCGCGGACCTGCTGGTGCTGGGACTCACCCGGAATCCTCACGGACGATTCCAACACAGCATCACCGATCATCTGGCGAGTCGGGCGACGTGCTCCGTCCTGCTCGTGCCCACCGCGGAGTAGCGTTGCACGGGGCCACCACCATCATCCTGATCGCGAGTGCGGCGTTCTTCCTGCCGCTCCTGGCGGGACGTCTGCGCGTGCCTGCGGTCGTGCTCGAGATCCTCTTCGGGATCGTGGTCGGACCGGTCGGTTTCGGCTTCATCGAACAGTCCGAGCTGCTGGACTTCCTCGCCGAGTTCGGTTTCTTCCTCCTGATGTTCCTGTCCGGTTTCGAGATCGACTTCGGAAAGCTCGGCCGGCAGGGACCGGGTCAGATCTTCATCGCGCTCGCGATCTTCGCTTCGACGCTCGTGCTCGCGTATTTCGCCGCCCATCGTCTGGGATACGGACCGTTCGTGACCCTGCTGCTCGCCACCACCTCGATGGGACTGGTGGTGCCGACCCTGCGCGGATCGCGCCGGGCCCAGACGCGGCTGGGACAGGCGATCCTGATGTCCGCAGTGCTGGCGGATTTCCTGACGCTGCTCGGAGTGACGGTGGTCGCGCTCGGCTTCGAGCACGGCGTCGGCTGGCAGCTCCTCAAGGTGCCGGCGCTGTTCCTCATCATCACGATCTTCCTGGTCGCCCTGCGGCAAGCCGCGTGGTGGTTCCCGGAACGCTTCGAACGACTCTTCAGTCCGCACGATCCCGAGGAGCTGGGGATCCGGGCCTCGCTGGCGATGATGTTCATCTTCGTGGGACTGTCGCTGGCGCTGGACGTGGAACCGATCCTGGGGGCCTTCCTCGCCGGCACGGTCTTCGCGCTCGTCTTCCGCCATCGCGGCTCGTTGGAGCGGGAGCTTTCCGGTTTCTCCTACGGATTCCTCATCCCGGTGTTCTTCATCAACGTCGGCGTGAGCTTCCAGGCGAGTGCGCTGCTCGAGCCGGGCGCACTGAAGCGGGCGGGTGCCCTGATTCTGGCCGCGCTCGCGGTCAAGCTGATCCCGTCGATGCTCTTGCTCCTGCAGCGAATCCGGTTCCGCCAGGCGCTGGCGGCCGGGATCCTGCTCTCGGCGCGACTCAGCCTGGTGATCGCGGTCGCGTCCCTGGGGGTGCGGATCGGCGTCCTCAACGCCGAGGTCCAGGCGTCGGTCATCCTTCTGGCCGCGGTCACGGCAACCTTCGCGCCGACGCTCTTTCGGCTCCTCGTCCCGCCGTTGCCGGCGCCCGACACCAAGACGGATCCATGATCCCGGGCTGATGCCGCGCTGATTCCGGGCTACTCGTCGCCGAGACAGATCCCGAGATCGCGCGCGGTGAGGACGGTGTCGTCGTCGAGCGGAATCGTCTTCATCCGGCTCGCCTCCGCCAGCGGCACGGTCAGGACCTGGGGCGGATCGAGCGCCACCATGACCCCGAACTCGCCGGATTCCACCTGTCGGACCGCCGCCGCGCCGAAACGCGTGGCGATGATCCGGTCCCGCGCCGTCGGATTGCCGCCGCGCTGGAGATGGCCGAGTACGAGAGAGCGCGTCTCCTTGCCCGTGCGCTCCGCGATACGCTCCGCCAGGCGCTCTGCGACGCCGCCCAAACGCTCGACCCCACCCGGCTTGGCCTCTTCGCGCGTGACGGTGGCACCGTCCAGCCGCGCACCCTCCGCGGCAACGACCAGGCTGAAGTGACGTCCGGATCGCTCCCGCTCCTGGATCTTTCGGCAGACCGCATCGACATTGACCGGGATCTCCGGAATCAGGATCACGTCCGCCCCGCCGGAAACGCCCGCGTGCAACGCGATCCAGCCCGCGTACCGTCCCATGACCTCGACCACGAAGACCCGCTCGTGCGCTTCCGCCGTCGGATGGAGACTGTCGAGCGCCTCGGATGCGACTTTGACCGCGGTGTCGAACCCGAAGGTGACGGCCGTCCCGGACAGATCGTTGTCGATGGTCTTGGGAATCCCCACGATCGGAATCCCCTTCTGGTGCAGCTTGTGCGCGATGCGCATCGATCCATCGCCACCGACACAGAGAAGGGCGTCCAGGCCGAGCTGTCGGAAGTTCTTCACCACCTCGTCGGAGCGATCGCGCGGTGTCGTCTCGCCGCGCTCGCAGTACGCGAAGGGATCTCCCCGATTGGTCGTTCCGAGGATGGTTCCGCCCTGATGGGCGATCCCGCGAATGTTGTCGCGGGTCAGGGGAATGGTCTCCTCGGTGTTGAGGAGCCCGGCATAGCCGCGACGCACTCCCAACACCTCCCAGCCGCGGCGGTGCGCAGCCAGGGCGGCCGCGCGGATGACCGCGTTCAATCCGGGAGCATCCCCTCCACCGGTCGTGATCGCAATGCAACGTTTCATCGCCAGCCCCTCCCTAGTCGTCGCCCGGAGGATCCTCCCGCCAAACCAGACCCAGGATCCCGAAGTCGCGGATGTTCGCGAAGTCGCGACGGATCTTGTTCTGGACCGGCATGGGCAGCTCCAAGGTGAAATCGTCGAGGATGACCGCGGTCACCTGCGGATCATCCAGGATCCTCAATAGATCGGCTTCCATCGTCCCGGCATCCAACAATCTCTGAACATCCGCGTTGAGGAAGAAGTACCTATACGCCGGCCTGCGCGTCAGATAGAGGCCGGTCCAGCAGTCCAGGACCCGATCGCCCGGCTTCGTGACGGCCAGGACCTGCCTCAGAATGTCGATCTCCACCCCCATCCGGTGGATCCCGGCCAGCGAGCGCGCGGGCGGACCGATGCAGACCACCAGAAGAACGACGGATGCGGCCCAACCCAGGGCCACGCTCCGCACCGTCGCGAGCCGAACGATCCGCACGATACCTAGCGATCCCAGGACGGCCAGCGCCGGCAGAAACGTCAGATAGTACTGCCAGAGCGGTGCCTTGATCGAGAAGGTCCCCAGAAACCCTCCCAGGAAGGCGGCGGCCAGGATGATCGCGGCCCTCGTCGGGATCACGCGCGCCGACTCTGCGGTTCGACCGGACCGTGCTTGCCGAACCGCCGAGACGATCCCGATCAGTCCCGTGATCCAGAGTCCGACGTTGACGGTCAGGCAGTCGCCCAGGATCCGCGCCCGCATCTCGGAAACCTGATCGATCTCCATGTGGAGGCTGCTCCCCAGCACATCCCGAACGAATCCACCCAGCACTCCGAACGCCGCCAGCACGAGGACGCCCGCCAGGCAAACGAGGGATGCACCCGCGATCGCCGCGATCGATCGTCGGAACACACCGCCGGCCGTCGCGCGCAAGGATCCCCAGAGGATTGCCACGAGGAATGCACCCGCCCCCGCATAGACGACCTTCGGCGTCGCGAAGCCGGCCACCGCGAAGAGCGCTCCGCTCCAAACGAACCGGCGGGTCCCTGTGCCGCCCGTGAGCACGACGAGCGTCCCCAGGAGCAAAAGGCAGGCCGGAACGTCGGGGCGGACTTCCAGTCCTTCGTTGAAGAAGTAGGTCGCGGAGATCAGTAGGAGGGGCGCGAGTACGAACCCAGTCCGGCCGGCGAGGCGCCGACCGAGCACGGCCGTGAGGTAGAGGCACGCGAGCGCAAGCACCAGGATGAGCCCGCGCGCCGCCAGGATGATGTGGACCGCGTCCGTCGTGCTGCGGACGATCGGTTGCAGCAACACGTGGAGCAGCGGCGGATGGTTCTCGAAGAACGATCCGTAGATGGTCTCGCCGTCCGACATGAACCAGGCCGCGTTCAGATGTTCCAGCTCGTCGACGTCGAGGAAGCGGACGAAAGCCGCCCAACAGCGGAAGGCGATCGCCGCGAGAAGGAGGACCGCGATCAGCCAGGAGATGCCGGACGGAACGTCGCTTCTGGCACCAGGGCCGGGTGCGCCCCCCTGCGCCCGGGCATCGGCGCCGGTGCGGGCTGCTCCGGTTTTCTCGCCTGTCCCGCTCATCGATTCCGCGTCTCCCACCTCTCTCGCGGCTCGTCGTTCGCCGTTCCTCTCGCGCTCGCAGCAGGCCCGGATCTTGCACCCAACGCGACCGCACCGGAATCCGCGATTTCCGGCTTCGAAAGCGAGGCTTTTTGACCCAGCAGCACGAGGCG
>JAGQHR010000279.1 GCA_020431745.1 Candidatus Eiseniibacteriota bacterium | reverse complement strand
GTCGGGCGAGCGCATCTTCGAGCTGCTCGACACCGAGCCGACGGTCCGGAGCGCCGCGGACGCCGCGGTTCCCGCCACCGTTCTGGACGAGCGGAGTCGCGCGGGATCGACGATGGTGCTGGCCGAACCGAGCCGCGCGGGATCGACGGGGAGCGCCGGATCGGCGTCGTCCGGCGCCCTTCCCCCCTCGGGAGAGGTCGAGTTCCGGGACGTTCGTTTCAGCTATCTGAAGGGCGAGGAAGTGCTGCGCGGGATCTCCTTCCGCGTGACGCCCGGCATGTCGGTTGCGCTGGTCGGACACACCGGCGCGGGCAAGACCACGATGTCCAATCTGCTCACGCGCTTCTACGACGTCGACTCCGGATCGATCCTCGTCGACGGGATCGACGTGCGCCGGTGGCCGCTCGACGCGCTCCGGCGGCACATCGGGGTCGTGCAGCAGGAGAGCTTCCTCTGGAGCGGCAGCCTCAGCCTCAACGTGGGGTTGCGCGAAGGCCTCTCCCCCGAACAGATCGAGAGCGCGCTCGCGGCGGTGGGCGCGGACACCCTGCTCGGACGCTTCCGGCGCGACGGCCGGGTCGAGGTCGGCGAGCGGGGCAACCGCCTCTCGGTAGGAGAGCGCCAGCTCGTCTGCTTCGCGCGGGCCCTCGCCCACGATCCGCCGATCCTCCTGCTGGACGAGGCGACGTCGAGCGTCGACACCGAGACGGAGCAGAAGATCCAGCATGCCCTGGAGGTGTTGCTGGCGCAGCGCACCAGCCTCGTCATCGCGCATCGCCTCTCGACGATCCAGCACGTCGACCGGATCCTCGTCCTGCACAAGGGACAGCTCGCGGAGGAGGGGACGCACGACGAGCTGCTGGCTCTGGGCGGGCTCTACGCGCGGTACTACGAGCTGGAGTGGCGCCGCGAGGCGGAAGGCATCCGCGTCTGACCGGAGTTCGCGGGGTCGCTCGTCGCGAACCCGTCTACGCCTGCGGCTGTGCCGTGCGCCGGGTCAGTCGCCCCAGAGCGAGCCGCACCTGCTCTTCCAGCTTGAGCGACTTCCCGCTGGCCAGCACGTCCTCCAACGCTTTCTGTGCATCGCGCGCGGAGTATCCCAGCGCCGTGAGCGCCTGCAGCGCGTCTTCGTCCAGGCGCGGCCTTCCGGACGGACGGGCGTCGGCCCGCAGCGCGAGGTCCATCCGGTCGGCGACCGGACCCAGCTCGACGAGGATCCGTCCCGCCGTCTTCTTGCCGACTCCCGGCACGGTCGTGAACGCGGCCTCCGAGCGTTCCTTGAGGCGTGCCACCAGCTCGGCGGGCGGCAGATGCGCGAGGATCGCGAGCGCGATGCGGGGGCCCACCCCCTGAACCTGGAGGAGGAGGCGGAAGAACTGCCGCTCCTCGGTGCTGGCGAAGCCGAAGAGCTGCGGGCCTTCCTCGCGCCACTGCAGATGCGTGAAGAGACGGACCTCGCTTCCCTCCGCGGCCAGCGATTCCGAAGTCGAGAGCGGCACCAGGATGTCGAGGACGAAGGGGCCGGTCTCCAGCAGGATGGAGGATCCGGATTTGCTGACGAGACGTCCGCGCAGACGATCGATCATCGAGTCGGTCCCCTCGAGGGCTGGTTTCGGGAGGCTCGGTCAGGGCCCCTCTGATTCTTGTCTCCGAAAACGGCCGCGCCGACCATGCGAAGCGTCGCCGTCACCGCAGGATAGTCGCGACGGCAGGCTGCCGACAGAGGTTTCAGGACCTCGGACCAGATGTACCGTGAGGCTCACCGACTACACGGGCGGCTCACCTCATCCACGACGATGGTTCCGTGGACATCTCCCGTCACGGGGACGTCGGCGTCCCGGCTGGTGACCTCGGTCACGGTCCACTCATAGCTCCCGTAGAAGAAGATGTCCCGGTCCAGGGAGACGACCCCTTCCGCATCGACGGGCAGAATCTCGAACCCGGAGCTGGATGGCCCGACGATCTCTATCGTGACGAGGATGGTGGGCAGTGGCCCTTCGACTCCGAGCTTCAAACAGATCGTGCTGAAGCCTTGGAAGTGGACGACTCCGTCCTGGAGATACGTGACGGTCGCGGGGATGGGGCAGGGATACGGCTCGCAGGTCGTGCCGATGCCTTGATGGTCTCCGAAATCGAAAGCGCATCCGAAGAGGGTCCGGATCTCGCACCCGAAGGAAAGGCAGCACGCACCGTTGCAGGGTTCGGGGCTGCAGGTCGTTCCGTTGCCCAGATAGGTTCCGTCGCAGGCGGTCATGACGACGACGGTACACCCATCGAGGGAGCAACAGGCTCCCATGGGGCAGGTCAGATCGGGATTGCAGGCCGTGTGCTCTCCCTGGAATTCACCGTCGCAGGACCCGGGAAGCGTCAGCGAACAGCTCGTCCCGACGCAGCAGGCACCAAAGCCGGAGCATGGGTCCACCTCGCACGTGGTGTCGTTCCCCTGATAAACCCCGTGTGCGTCCGCGCAACTCGATTCGAAGGTGACGAAGCAGTCACCGGCCGGGAAACAGCACGCCCCCTGATTCTCCGTGCAGGGATTCGGAGAACAATCCGATCCGTCGCCCTGATAGGCACCGTCACACGTGCCACTCTGCACGACGGTGCAATTCCCGTCGAGGCAGCACGCGCCGGTCGCCGGCTCCGCACACGGGTTCGGTTCGCAGACCGTGTCATCGCCCTGATACTGGCCATCGTTGGTCGCGCAGTCGGCGGCCGCCTGGACGAAGCAGGACCCGCCGGGGAAACAGCACGCGCCGCCCCCGGGTTGTGGGCATGGGTTCGGAACGCAGACCGTTCCGTTTCCTTGGTACTGCCCGTCGGCTTGGGTGCACGCGGAGGGAGTCTCGATCACGCAGGCTCCCAGCGCCAGGCAACACGCTCCGTCGTCCGGCGCTTCGCAAGGATCCGGGCTACAGAAGACGCCGACACCGATGAAGGTCCCGTCACACGAGGACTCGCGCAGGAATTCGCAGTGTCCGGACGCAAGACAGCAGGCGCCGGCCGCCGGATCGGTGCACGGTTCCGAGAAACAGGTCGTGCCGTCTCCCAGATAGGTGCCGTCGAGCTCGCGGCTGCAGCGAGACTGGGTCCGGACGGCGCACCGCTCGTGGAACTCGCCCCAACAGCACGCCCCCTCGGGAGGTTGGGGACAAGGATTCGGATCACACGCGGTTCCTTCGCCCAGGAACTCGTCGACGCACTGGTCCCGCAAGGTTACGAGGCACGCCCCCTCGGAGTCACAACAGGCTCCGGGTTGCGGACACACGTCGGGATCGCAGGACGTGCCCTCGCCTTGAAAGACGCCATCGCAATTCGGTTCGATCTCCAACACGCAGGTCCCGGCGTCGAAGCAGCAGGCGCCGGGCAGGAAACACGGATCGGGCTCACAGGAGGTCCCCTCGCCCAGGAAATCTCCGTCGCAAGTCGATTCCGGAGTCAATGCGCAAATGGTGCCGACGCAGCAGGCCCCCGGCTGCGGACACGGATTCGGATCGCAGGTCGTCTCGTCGCCCAAGTAGAGCCCGGTGCAGTCCGCTGCCCTCACCTGAACGCAGCCTCCATCCTCGGCGCAGCAGGCGCCGGTCGGATCAGGACAGGTCGTGGGACCACACGAGGTGCCGATTCCCTGCCAATCTCCGTCCCCCTCCACGCACGCGACCGAGTCGGCGGCAACATAGCACTCGCCGCGTGCGCAGCAGGCTCCGGCAGCCAAACCCACGACGGTGACGGTCGTCTCTGCTTCCTTGCCCAGCGCTTTGACGCGGATTCGGATCTGTCCCGGCTCGTTCGGCGCGGTGATCGTCCGGCTTCCCAGTCCCAGACCGTCCAGCCGGATCACCTCGATATTGGTGTCGACCCAGGTCCAAACGAACTCGTTGGACGCGGGGTCGCCGCCCAGGCGTTTGATGAGCACGTCCGCCGCGAACGTCTGACCCGTCTGCACGGTGGCAGGCGCCGTGAGCTGCAGCGTTTCGGCCGGGAGCCCCCAACCCAGATCACGCAGACAGTTGGTGCCGCCCCGGCGAACCAGCTCGGCGACCTGATCAGAATAGGCGTTGATGTCGCCGGCGCGCGGCGCCCCTTGGCCCACGCGCCCCAGCTCCATCTCGACACGGTTGCTCATGACCCGCTCGAGGGTCGCGGCCATCAGATCCTCGTCATCATCCTCGGCGCAATGCGTTCGCGACATGATGACGTGGCCCAGCTCGTGCAGCACGGTGATCGCTCCGCTCTGGAGCGAGAACTCGTCACCGACGAAGTTCCGTGCCTTGAGCGACTCCACGTGCCGGTCGGCCAGGACCATGTGGTTGAACCCGTCGTACCAGAAGAGGATGCCGCCGTTGTGCCACGCGGCGTTCCAGACGTTCGCGCCGTTCCACAAGAACGTCGCTCCGTCGTTCGTCCCCTCGGGCAGCCCCAACGGGAAATCCGAAGCGGCGTGAAATCGCGTCGCGTCCCACGCGTTGGTGAGCTGCCCCGTATCGAGTCCCGTTCCTCCCACCATCTCGAGGAACTCCTTGACGGCCGCCTTGAGGTCCGGGTCCCCCACTTCGTTGCCGAGGGCGGCCCCACCGACGGAGCCGCGATCGGACGCGGCGTCCCCGGTCCCGGGAGCCAGCGGCGCCCGCCCCTCACCGTCAGTGACCTCCAGGGCGAAGAACCGCAGATCGTCGGCGGTCACACGGAACGGGCGGCGATTCAGAGCTGCTTCCGACACCTCCGTCGAGAAGAGCTGGTAGCCGGCGACCTCGGCGTCGAACAACTCGGTCAGCGATGACCCCGGAGCGGGAAGTGACACCGGCCGTGCGGCCGCGAGAAACCCGTCGATGTCGGGCGCGAGCACCTCGGTCCCGTACGCGGCCGTACCGCTCTGCAACGCGGCAGTGGGCTCGATCTCGACGACCGCAGGTCCGGAGGGTCCCGCCGTGTTGTCGGGGTCCTTGGTCGACGAGCATCCCGCAAAGACCAAAAGGAGAGCGATCAGGTGGACGCGAGAATCCCAGGCCGACTGGCGGAGCATCATCGGTCTCCCTTCGTTTCCGGCGACGACTTCCATGTCGTGCACCTCGCAGTGCTGACCAAGTGGCGGCGGTTATCCGGCACCGGGTGCCACCTCGCCCCTCAATTGTACAAGAGGCGATGACGAGCCTAGCACAAGATCCGTTTTCATTCCCGAGAGCACTGACAACGGGCAGGCGGCCGCGCCGCGGAAGGTTCGCCGTCGGATCAGACGGACCCGAGCTCGATTCGTTCGAGCCCGGCGCGCGTCCGGTCGCCGACTTCGAGACGAAGGGCGAGGTGTGGG
>JAGQHR010000027.1 GCA_020431745.1 Candidatus Eiseniibacteriota bacterium | reverse complement strand
TTCCCGATCGTCCATCGCGTCGTCGTAGTAGCGGTATCCCTGCGAGTGGTTCTTGCTCTTCTTCAGCACGAAGTTGCTGACGACAGCGGCCGTCTCGTACCCCGCGTTGGCCAGATACTCCGCAAGCGTGTTGACGCGATCAGGCACGGGGTCGTTCCCGTAGGTCCCGGTCTCTTTGGGTCGATGCCCTGACATGATGCAGCTGAAGGACGATGACGTCACGGGCGCGTGGGAGTAACAGTAGGCGTAGACGCGTCCCTCTTTGGCCAGCTCTTCCAGGTGGGGCGTCGTGCGACGGGAGTAGCCGTACACGCTGAGGTGATCGGCCCGCGTCGTATCGACGGTTAGCAGGATGATGGAAGGAGCGCCCGCCGGAGGCATCGGTCGCTTGACGATCCGAACGACGTGGACGACACCCAAGACGACCAGGAGCGGCACGCACGTCGCCCAGAGGATTCCGCGACCTCGGCGGTGCAACCAGGGAAGAATCGGCACCTGGAGCAACAGACGATAGAGCACGATCGTCCCGATGATGCTCCCGACACCCCATCCGACGTTCAGCACCCAATAACGTCGCCCATATTGGAAGGGAATGAACCGCTCGTTGAGGACGATCCATCCCGCGACCAGGACGACGACTCCGGTCAGAATTGCACCGATCAGGGAGGCCACGTTGCGTTCGTCCTCGATCCGGAGGGATGCGACCCTGCGGGAGACCCAACCCAGCCCGTAACGCACCGGAGGTCCGCAGATCACGAGGGTCAGCCCCAGAGCCAGCCCAGCCGCCGTTCCCACGAGCGTCCCACGCTCCAGGAGGCGCGCCGTCGTATCCACGATCAGCCAGCTCATCCCATACTGGACATAGTGATGGGCACGCACCGCCGTGAAGGTGAGAACCGCGCCCACGAGGAACCCCACCACGAGTCCCGTCGCGGTCCACGATAGCCATCGGCGCCACAGCTGCATGATCGTCGTGTCTGAATCCCGGAGAAGGCAAGTCCCGAGCACGTCCCGATCGGGGAGCAACCCGAGAGGCACGGCAGTTCGCGAAAGGATTGTACCCCAGGAAGGGCCCGGCACGCCGGAGCTGTCGGCACCCTCCCCTGATCGGCGCCGGTCGGAGACGTTCCATCCCGGCGTGCTCGGCGCAGCGCTAGCTGGAGTGCGGAACCTCGAAGCGGCTCACCACCTCGCGCTGGGAAACCGGATCGAGCCAGCGTTCCATGTCGCTGAAGAACTCGACGGCAAACGTCTGGGACTCATACGGAATGATCGCGCAATAGGACACGGCGCACAGCGCGTCTCCAGTCCACTGCGTCTGCGCGAAGCCCCAGGCCGGGCGCCCGTCGATCTCGATCTCTTCCAGGCGGGTGTATCCGGGCGCCGGATACCGCTCGACGTAGGCTTCGTAGGCAGCCTCGACATCCCGGGGATCCAGCCCGACGGCATAGCGCGTGATGAAGATCGAGCTGTGCTCGTCGTCGAGAGTCATCTGGATCCACGCACCCTCGTCGGCCTTCTCGACATCGAGGAGGACGCTCCGCGCCTGGGACGCGTTGGCGTCGTAGATGAAGCCCTCGGGCACCTGGCGGATGCGTGGTCCGTCGCGCATCGGCTGCGAGCAGGCGAGAAGTCCCGGAACGACGGCTATCCCCAGCAGGAGCATCGGTCGGCAGCCCGGAAGAAACCGTGCCGCGGCCTGACGGAACCTGGACATCGAAGCCCCCTTTCGATTCGCGCAAACTGTTCCGACACTTGCTATTGGTCTGATCGGCCGTTCCATCTGGAGATGTCCCCGGATGCCGACCGATATCTCTTTCGTCCACTCAGGCCTGCATCCTTTGCGATCTCGACCCGTCGACCGGCCCGTAGTTCGGAATGATAGTTCCGAAACACTGCACCGCGCCATCGATGGGCGCACGTCGCGTGCGAGGCCCTCCGTGGACTCGACGGATTTTCCGAAGGGGGGTTCCATCCATGCGTTCGACTCGATGGTTCATCGCATCCATGGCCAGCGGGATTCTCGTCATCGCCATGCTCGCCATGTCCGGGGTGATTCGTGGATCCCGCTCCGCCGTGGTCATCGAGTGGGGGATGGCGCCGGAGATTCTGGAGGGTTGCGAGGTGGAGATCGACGGCGAGGTCGCCGGCACGCTCCGACACGTGGGCGCGGCCAGCCGGACCGGCTTCGAGGTCAAGGATGGCACCCACACCATCGCGATCCTGCACCCCGAATACGACTGCGAGCCGCGTTCGGTCACCACCGGCGGCGCTCTCAACCAGCAGGTGATGTTGGTGGCCGACGTGGGAAGCGAAACCCTGGCCGACGGATCGACCGAGCTCTACATCTGCTTCCCGCACTAGCGGGTTTTCGACGTGGCGACGTGGCTCGGCGAAAAGGAGTTCCAGCAGCCGCGACAGCCGTCCGGTGACGATCCCGCCGGCGACGATCCGGTCCACTATCCCAAAGCGGCAGCGGCAGCTCGGTCGAGGATCCACGTGACCCGACCGTCGGGAGGGACGACCTCCGGCACCATCGTCGGCATCCCGCCGCGCAATGCGCCCTGAACCGCCCCCGCCTTCTCGCCCCCGCGCACCCACAGCACGAGCTCTCGGCAGGACCGAAGCGTCGTAGGGGTCAGCGTCACGCGTCGAACTTGCGCGGGCGACATGGGAGCGGACCCGACACCCACGAGTCCTTCCGCGACGAAGTCGAGCTGCCCCCCGGGGATGAGGGACGCTACGTGCCCGTCGGGGCCGAGCCCGAGAATCACGAGGTCGAAGACATTCCCTTGCGGCACATCGCTCCGCAGAAAGCTCCCCACGACCCCGGCATACCGCCGTGCCGCCTCTTCCGCCTCCAGCTCCCCCGGGATCCGGTGGACTTGCTCAGCCGGAATGGGGGCCTGATCCAGCAATGCTTCGCGGATCATCCGGAAGTTGCTGTCCGGATGATCGGGAGCGACCAATCGCTCGTCCCCGAAATACAGGTGCGTCCGCTCCCAACACGGATCGTTCGCGCCCGCGTGCGCTACGACATGGGCAAAGGCCTGCCGCGGTGTGCTTCCACCGGGAACGACGACGTGGAACGCGCCCCGATGCGCGACGGCATCCCGGGCCGTCGTGAGGAAGTGGAGTGCCGCCTGTTCCGGCCAGTCCCTTGTCTCGGTGACGATCACGCGAGGGTGGCCGAAGTCGCTCTTCAATGATCCGTCCCCGCCGTCTTCCCCGGACCTTCGTTGCGCCAGGCCCGTCCATCGCGGTTGATGATGCGATCCGCTGCGTCCGGTCCCCAGCTTCCCGCCCAATACGGATGCACCGGGCAGTGCTCGGTGGTGCGCCAGAACTCGTGGATCGGAGAGATGAAGCGCCAGGCGTACTCCACCTCGTCCTCGCGCGCGAAAAGGGTCGAATCGCCGTTGATGGCATCGATGAGAAGCCGCTCGTACGCTTCGGGCGGAGCGTCGCCGAACGATGTCGCGTAGTTGAAGGCCAGCTCCACCGGATCGATCGCGAACCGGCTGCCCGGCCGCTTCGATCCCACGCGCAGGGAGATTCCCTCCTCCGGTTGGATCTGCATGATGAGCACGTTCGGATCCGGCAGGCTCTCGTGGGCAAGCTTGAACAGCGCGAGCGGCGGCTTCTTGAACGAGATCGTGATCTCGGTCGTCCGGGCGCACATCCGCTTCCCCGCGCGCAGATAGAAGGGAACGCCGGCCCACCGCCAGTTGTCGACGAAGGCGCGCAGGGCCACGAAGGTCTCGGTCGACGACCGGGCATCCACGCTCGGCTCGTATCGGTACGCCGGCACTCGCTGACCGTCGACCTCGCCCTCCGCATACTGTCCGCGGGCGACGGAGGTCTTGACGTCCTCCTCTCGCATCGGACTGAGCGACATCAGGACTTTGACCTTCTCGTTGCGGACATGTTCGGCGGTGAAACGCGCCGGAACCTCCATTCCCACCAGGCAGAGGAGCTGCAGCATGTGGTTCTGGACGATGTCACGCATGATGCCGGCCTTGTCGAAGTAGGCCCCGCGACTCTCCACGCCGATCGTCTCGGCGACGGTGATCTGCACGTGATCCACGTACCGCCGGTTCCACAGCGGCTCGAAGATCCCGTTCGCGAGACGGAAGACCAGGATGTTCTGGACCGTTTCCTTCCCCAGGTAGTGATCGATTCGAAAGACCTGACGCTCTTCGAACGCCTCGTGGACCTGACGGTTGAGGACCGCCGCCGACTCGAGGTCTTCTCCGAACGGCTTCTCGACCACGACGCGAACGCGGTCGGCATGCTCTTTGGTCGAGAGTCCGGAAGTGGAGAGGTTCTGCAGCGTGACGGGAAACCACGACGGCGGGATCGCCAGGTAGTAGAGCCGGACGGACTCCGAACGGCGCTCTCCTTCGACTTCGTCGATCGCCTCTCGAAGCCGCTCGTACGAGGCCGGGTCGGCCAAATCCCCGCTGCGGTAGTGAAGACGCGAACCGAACCGGGACCACGTCTGTTCGTCGAGACCGAGTCGGCCGTGCTCCTGCACCGCGGCCCGCATCTCCTCCCGGAAGACCTCGTCGCTCTTTTGGGAGCGCGCCACACCGACGATCGCGAAGTCCTCGGGGAGGAAGCCCTCCTGACAGAGCGTGTAGAGAGCCGGCATCAGCTTCCGCTGACAGAGGTCACCGGATGCACCGAAGATCACCACCGTGGCGTGCTTCATGTCGTGCGTGACGCGGCGGGATGCGCGCGACCCGGTGGGATCCTCCGGACTGCGATCGGGTTGCCCCGGCATGCCCTCGCTGGACTCGTTCGACATCGGGGTTCCACCTCCTCCATGAGACTTCGTTCGATGCCCGGTTCGGCTCCGTCCCGATGATTTCGGGGGATGCTACCGAGCAGGGGTCTTCGGACTGATCGTACTGCGCTGCGGCTCGCCCGGGTCGTCGGGAGCGGCGGTCCGTGGAACCGCCGCCGCGTGCCGGTCCGGCTTCTCGCTCAGCCCAGAATCTCCTCCGCCAAGGCTACGACCCGATCGGCCGTGATCCCTAGTTTCGCCATCACCGTCTCGCCGGGGGCCGAGGCGCCGAATCGATCCACCCCGACGCACGCTCCCCGCGCGCCGCGGTATCGCTCCCAGCCCATGGTCGCTCCGGCTTCGATCGTGATCCGGCAGACATCGTCCGGACCGAGCACTGCGCTCCGATAGTTCGGGTCCTGGGCCTCGAACAGCTCCCAGGAAGGAAGACTCACGACGCGGACCCGCCGACGCTTCTCCAGACGTCCGGCGGCCTCGATCGCGACCGCCACCTCCGAGCCGGTGGCGATCAGCACCACTTCGGGGTCGCCGGCTCCCGAGTCGCGGAGAACGTAACCTCCCCGCAGCGCGCCCTCTTCCCGGCCCAGCGCACCGTGCGATCGATCCTGCTGGGGGAGGTTCTGGCGCGAAAGAACGAGAACCGTCGGCCCGTCCGTGCGGGCGAGCGCGGCCTGCCAGGCCTCGGCGGTTTCCCGGGCATCGGCCGGTCGGCTCACGACCAGGTTCGGCATCGCGCGCAGCGAGGCCAGGTGCTCGATCGGCTCGTGCGTGGGCCCATCCTCTCCGAGACCGATCGAGTCGTGGGTGAACACGAAGATCGAGGGCAGATGCGACAGCGCCGCGAGACGAATGGTCGGACGCATGTAGTCGGAGAAAACGAAGAACGTCGCGCCGAAGGGACGGAGACCTCCATGGGCCGCCATCCCGTTGACGATCGCTCCCATCGCGTGCTCCCGCACGCCGTACTGCACGTTGCGTCCGTTCCGATGGGCCAGGTCGAAGTTCGGGCTGTCCTTGAGGAAGGTCTTGGTCGACGGATCCAGATCGGCCGAACCTCCGACCAGCTCGGGGATCGCCGCGGCGAGGCGTTGCAGCAGTCTTCCTCCGGAGCTGCGGGTGGCCTCCGCCTTTTCCGGGATCTCAAGGCCGGTGCAGGCGGCTTCCCAGCCTGCAGGCAAGCGATCATGCATCACCCGCTCGAGCTCGGACGCCTCCGTGGGGTGGGTCTTGCGGTACTCCTCGAAGCGGGACGCCCACTCCCGGTGGCTTTTCCGACCCCGTTGGACAATCTCTTCGAAGTGTCCGCGCACCTCGTCCGGCACGAAGAACTGCTTGTCCTCGGGCCATGCGTAGGCCCGCTTGGTCAGCCGAACCTCTTCTTCACCCAGCGGCTCGCCGTGCGCTTCTTTCGTGCCGGCACGGTGGGGGCTCCCATATCCGATGACCGACTGGACGAGGATCAGCGACGGACGCATCGTTTCGGCGCGCGCCTGCTCGGTCGCTTCCTGGATCGCGGCGAGATCGTTGATGTCCTCCACTCGCGCGGTGTGCCAACCCAAAGCATCGAATCGCTCGGCGACGTCTTCCGTGAACGCGAGCTTGGTGCTGCCGGCAATCGAGATGTGATTGTCGTCGTAGTAGCAGATCAGCTTGCCGAGCCCGAGGTGGCCCGCGAGGGACGCCGCCTCGTAGCTGATCCCCTCCATGAGGCAGCCGTCGCCGCAGAACGCGAACGTGTGGTGGTCGATGATCGCGTGTCCGGGCCGATTGAAACGGGCCGCGAGCATCTGCTCGGCCATCGCGAGTCCGACGGCGTTGGCGACTCCCTGACCCAGGGGGCCGGTCGTGACCTCGATGCCCGGGGTATGCCCTCGCTCCGGATGGCCCGGGGTCCGGCTGTTCCACTGGCGGAACTGCTTCAGCTCGTCCAGGCCGAGCCCGTACCCGCACAGGTGCAACATCGAGTAGAGCAGCGCGGATGCGTGTCCGTTGGAGAGGACGAACCGGTCGCGATCCAGCCAGTCCGGCGCATCGGGATCGAACCGCAGCTGCCGCCCCCACACGTAGTAGGCCAACGGCGCCAGGGCCATCGGCGTGCCGGGGTGCCCCGAGTTGGCCGCCTGCACCGCATCCATGGAAAGGGTGCGGATCGTGTCGATGGAGAGCTGGGTCAAACGCTCCGCCGTGGTCGATGTGGTCATCCTTGGCCTCCGTCCTTGCACCGCGAGTCGACGCACTCTGGCGTCGGTCTTCTCTCCGGGAGAAGCGGAGCGCGATCGCGACCGCGAGGCGTCCGCCGGTGTCCCAGCAGCTTACGACTTAGTTCGGCCGCAGCAAGGCCGGCAATCAGCCTCTTCGCGATCGGGGGGCCGGACTTGATCCCTCTCGCCGACCGGGACCGCGCGCTCCGCACAGACTCCCACCGTGCGGGGGCGCCCCGGTGGAGGGAACGCGTGCGCACTCTCTCCTGCAGTCGACCGTCGCTGAGCCGTCTGTAGTCCGCCGGACGCTTCCGTGCCCCTCTGCGACGGCCATCCCCACACAAGGCAATCAAATTAGATCGATAGGTAAGCTACCCGCGCGTGGCCTTTGCTGATGTGGCCCGACTGCGGAGGACGTCCTTGTACCTCATTCAGTTGCTCGACAATGGATTACGAGGTCGAACCGTACGTCCATGCCACGGAAGGCGGGTTCGACCCCGCCCAGGGAGATGGGACATGGGAGGGGTCGACGAGCTCGAGGAAACAAGTCTGAGCGATATCAGGTCGATCATTCCGATAGAAGATGCCCGTCAGCATAGTCCGAAACGGCTCGTCGGAGATCGTAGAGATTCCCGGGCCAGTCGTGTCGCACCAGCTCGTGCATCAACGCCGGCGGAATGTCCGGAAGCTCCCGGCCACTCCGCTCCCGCTCCTGCTCGAGGAACCCACGCGCGAGCAGAGGAATGTCGCCCCGCCGATCGCGCAGGGGTGGGATCTCGATGACGACGCGCCCCAACGACCGGTACAGATCATCGCGAATGGTCCGCCGGTGATGGGGTCCCTCGTTCCGGATCGTCGCGGCCGCGATCACGCGAACGTCCATCCCCTGCCACTCCGGGACCAGCGCATTGTCCTCGCTCCCCCAGTCCGGTCGCAGCGACTCAGGATGCAGATCCAACCCGTACCCTCCCCCTTCCTGCTGCCGCACCCACAAGAGCAGGCGTCGTTGCAGATCGGCGGGAAGCTCGGAGATCTCGTCGAGGAAGAGGGTGCCCTGGTGACTCGCAAAGAGCACGCCCCCCTGAAGAGCGACATCGTCGCCGAAGAGCTCGGCCTCGAGATAGCTCGAGGGAAGATCCGCACAATGAAACGGCATGTAAATGCCGACTCGCTTGCTCCATCCGTGGATCAGACGGGCGAGCTTCTCACGTCCCGTGCCGCTTTCACCCAGGATGAGCACCGGCACCGGAAGCTCCGCGACCCGGCGGGCCAGAGCCAGCGCCTGACGGAGGCCGGGGTCCTTGGTCGCGAACCCGACGGCCCGGAGCATCCTCTCGTCATCGTCGCTGAACGGACGGGACTCCGGTAGTTCCGGATCCCGCTCCGGCCCAGTCTCGTCGACTTCTATGCTCACCGGCCCCGCCAATACGTCGAGGAGACGGCGCGCATCAGCCAGTACCGGAGAGTCGGGCCGACCCTGATAGCTCCGAGTCACCGCGCGAATCCGTGAGCGCACCACCTCGGGCGCGATCCGTCCCAACTGGTGGCGGAGCCGGAGTCGGAGGATCTCCAGACGCGCCCGTTCGTACGTTTCGCCGAGGCGATCGAGCGCAGCGGCCGCCATGTCGGCCCGCTCCAACGCCGACCGAAGGTTGCCCCGGGCCTCGTCGATCTCGGCCAGAACGCGCTCTGCGACCGCCACCTCGTAGGTGTCACCGAAATCCTGCGCACCCTTCGCGCTCCGGCGCGCGAGCTCAGAGGCCTCATCCCGATGTCCTTCGTGGAGGGCACTCTCCGCGAGCCTGCGTTCGATCTCGAAGACGATGTCTCCGTGGGCGGAGATCTTGCGTGCGATTCGCAATCCCAGCTCGAGCGTGCGTCGGGCCTTTGCGTGCTGGCCCTGCAGGAGGCGGTGCTCTCCCAGGAACTCGAGGAACAGCGCCTGCGTCCTCCGGTTCTTCGTTCTCCGCGCCTCCCCGAACGCGTTTCGCAGATGTTGCTCGGCCAGGAGCGGGGAGCCGCAGCGCCCTTCCGCCATCGCCAATCCGAGGTGGATCGACGCCGTGCGCCGCTTGTCACCGAGTTGGGAGGCCCGTCGCAGCGCCTGATCCAGGAGCGAGCGTCCACTCGTGAACTCGCCGCGCTTCACGCGGAGGACCCCCAGATTGATGGTGGCTGCCAGCGCTTTGTCCGACTGGCCGAGCTCCTCGTACCGATACCGGCACTCTTGGTAGAGCGCATCCGCCTCGTCCCAGTGACAATCGAGCAGGTGCGTGTTCGCGATTCCGAGCAGCGTGTCGGCGACGCCCTCGCGTGAATGAAGATCCTTGTACAGCTCCAGGATCTGCTCATACAGATCCCTTGCTTCGGAGGGACGATTCTGCGAAAGCATCGCCTGGGCGACCACCGTGGCGATCCGCGCGGAGAAGGCGTTTCCGGGAAGACTGGCTCTGCCGAAGAAAGCCCGTCCCAACGCCAGAACCTGGTCGCTCCGACCCGTCCGGTGCAGCACGCGCAACTGGAGGAGGAAGCGCCAAAGCGCAAAGCGCTCGACTCTCGAGATCGACTTGCGTTCCCCGAGGGCCCGCACCGCTCCGGCACGGAGGGACATCCGCGCCTTCCGGCCACGTTCCCCGTTCACACCTTCCGGCAGAACCGGAGCGCCCAAGAGGTTCTCGGCATCAGCCAGTCGGCCGACGCCGATCAACCCCTCGGCACGGAGCAACTGGGCTTCTTCATCCCAGCCGTTCTGCGGAAGGCGATCGAGCGCTTCCAGGGCCGCTGGAAACGCGGATGACGAAACATAGATGCGGGCCAACTCAAGGGTGCTGCGCCGTTCGGTCGCGTCGAGCCGTCGCGGTGTTCCTGGCGCACGCGAACCCTTGATCGAGTTCGAGTGAGTCGACATGGCGCCTCCGTTGCAGTTGGATTGGTTTCTCAGCGCTCGTGCGGCCTCACGCAGCGACCGTTAGAATCCCAACCAACCGGAACGAAGAAGCAGCTCACGGGCGATGATCCACCAGGTACCGGGGCTCGCGGCTCGGGCGGGAGCGGCCTCGGCCGATTCTGTCCCGGTGGCGGATTGCTTCCCGTCGGGCGTCGCTTTGTTACCGCCTCCGAGGTCCGCCTCCAGAGAGTTCAGCTCTGGCTCCTCGAACGGGGTTCCGTCGTTGACCCAACCGCCCTTGATCGGTTGAGCCTCGAGGTTCTTCGATTCCGATCGGTGGACCGAAACCGAGACCAGAATCGTCGCGGCGAGCCCTATGAATCCAAGCTTGCGCATGGGGCCGGTGAACAGACGGAATGGCGTCATCGACGGTGCCTCCCTTCTCCGAAAGCGCACAGATGAGTAGACTATCGCGTCCTCGATCCGAGGATCGCGCCAATCGGGACGAGTCGAAGACCCGCCCGCGTGGAACACGCCAGGCAACGGAACACTGGGGGACTGGTTCTCTGCCTTCTCTGGAGACGCCCGGGAGACTATTTCTTGCACGTCCGGTCGCGGAAGATCGGGGCCAGGACCCTCCACCACTCGAGTGGCCAAAGGGTATCCAGGACGCGAGATCAGTGTCAAGAAAACCGTCACGAGATGGTCGTTTGCGACCCTCGGAACCCCTCGCTCGGTCGTCGGAGCCCGGCCGGTTGCGGCGTGACCGGACCGTCGATCGATGACCGGCCTCGAGAACGGAAGGGAAACGAAGCGATGAATCGAGTGATCAGCGAAATCAAGGCGCGAACGAACGATCTGGAGGCGGTCCGTCGATATCTGGAATCCAGCGGGGCGGACTATGTGGGAACGGACGAGCAGCTCGACATCTATTTCCAGGTGGATCGTGGTCGACTCAAGCTCCGGCGAGGCTCGATCGAGAATGCACTGATCCACTACGACCGCCCGAACACGAACGGGATGCGGGAGTCGGTCGTCGACCTCGTCAAACTTCCGGGTGCATCGACGGATGGGTCTTCTTCGCTCCCGCAGCAGCTCGAGTCGACCCTGCGACGTGCGCTCCCTGTGCGGGTCGAGGTCAGGAAGCGCCGGTCGATCTACTTCATCGGAAACGTGAAGTTTCACCTGGATCACGTAGACGGCCTGGGCGAGTTCGTCGAGATCGAAGCGATCGGAGCCGAATCCGAGGTGCCGCGCCTACGGGAGCAATGCGAGCAACACCGGAATAACTTGGGCATTTCTTCCGAGGATCTGGTGGGAGCGTCCTGTTCGGATCTGCTCATGCGGTCCGCATCCTGAGCCCCCGAGCCGGATCCGAGGTCAGCCGGGGACGACGGACACGCCTTCGATCCCGGTCAACGCTCCGTTCCGGAGGTGTCGGCGATCCCCTCGCCCGGGAGCAACCCCGCGTCTCGGCGGCGCCGGAGCCCCTCTTCCCGCTGCTGCGCGCGATCCTCGATGAAGTCGAGCGCGTCCCGTAGGACCTTGCGACGCTCCGGGTCCGGATCCAGCTCGTAGGCTCGTTGCAGATGGAGCTTGGCTTGTTCGTCGTAGCTCGTGTTGTTCTTGTAGAGGAAGCCGAGATTCGCGTGAGCGGCCATGTGGTTCGGGAACACGGCCAGCGCCGCTTCGAAGTCCTGTGCAGCATCGGTGTTCTCGCTCTGACGCATCAGCACGAGGCCCCGGTTGTAGTGTGCCCGCGCCGCCGCGGTCCGGAAGGCCGGCTCATCGTCCATCCCTTCCAGAGCATGTGTGTAGGCGCGACGCGCCAGGCCGTACTCGTCCTGCGCGAAATACGAGGCACCGATGTTGATCCACGCCATCCAAAGGTCCGGTCGTAGCTTGGTCGCTCTGTCGTAGTGAGAACGCGCCGCGGCGTACTGACCGCGCGTCAGGTACTGATTCCCACGCTCGTATTCCGCGATCGCACTGTTGGGGTGCTGCTCGAGCTGTGCATCGACGAGCGTTTCGAGGCTACGGAAATCACGTTCCCGCAGCAGGGATCGGAACCCCAATCCACCGGCGATCAGGATCGCGAGAACGAACGTTGCCGCACTCCAGATTTCGCCCCGCGGCGCGATCCATCTTTGGTGGGCGAGCAACGCGATCCCCAGCACACCGGGGAGGAGGAAGTAGAGCATACGCTCCGAGACGTAGTCTCCGATCGGCGCCACCGCTCCCGTCGCTCCGATCACCGTGAAAAGCGCGAACCCGAGCCAGAGAGCGGCCCGACTCGCGCGGCGCGCGACCGCGAAGACGGTCCCGGCCGCGAGCGCGGCCACGACCAGGAGTCCCGATGCCACCTGGAGCATGAGCTTCGGGCCGGCCCAGTCGTGCGCGAAGTCGTAGGTGTAGGCAAGCTTTGCCGGGAAGAAGACGAGCCGGAGATAGGTCGGGATGGCCGCGACTCCAAGAACCAGGCGCCGTCCCCACGGCTCTCCGCTGTCCGGCATGATCGCCGGAGCGTTTATCGAAGCCGGCATCGTCTGCCAGCTCACGAGGCGATGCGCCATCATCACCACACCGACGACGATCACACCGATCGAGAGCCAGGCTCCTGCGGACAGACGAGACGATCGTGACGATCCCGTTTGGGTCGGGGACTCCTGTCGCGAGGCCCAGCTCCAAACCAGGAGGGTCGGAATCAGGATCGCCGCGGCCTCCTTGCTCCAGATCGCGAGGAGAACGAAGAGGGCCGCCAGAACCGACCAGGGTCGGCCCGGTTCTTCGCGGGACGGGTCGAGCGCCCGATCCGCGCAGAGCAGGGAGAGAATCCCCCACCACAACGCCAGCACCTCGCTGATTCCCGGAAGCTCCAGCACGGAGCTCGACAGAGCGGGGTGCGCGACGAAGACCAGTCCCGCAGCGAACGCCGGTAGCGGGGATCGAAACTGTCGCCAGAAGAGCGCGAACAAACCGATTCCCACCAGCCCGTGCAGACCCAGGAGCAACCACTGATAGGAGCGCCGGTCCTGGTGGAAGGCCAGAAACTCGAGACGATGGGCTAACGTCGCGATCGGCCTCACGACCGGACGCGACTCAGTATCCATGTTGTAAAAGCGCCCCCACATCACACCGCCCGGATCCGACGTCGTGATCGTGGGGTTGTCCCAAACCGCCAGCGTGTCGTCAGGAAGTCGGTCGTTGTCCCCACTGCCCAGGTAGAGCGCGCCGACCACGACCAAGAGAACGAGGGGAAAAAAGAGCCCCAACCAACGCAACGGGATGGAATCCCCCTGTCATCGCAACGGAACGTCGGTGAAGCACACCCGAAAACCGATGCTCGGGTAACTGACGTCCGGGAGAT
>JAGQHR010000278.1 GCA_020431745.1 Candidatus Eiseniibacteriota bacterium | reverse complement strand
GGCCCGCCGTGACGCCGGTCGCGCCGCTGACGGTTTCGCGGCCCTGGGGCGCCGCGCACTTGTCCAGCAGTTCTTCCGTGGTGGTGATGCCCATCGCGGATAGCTTCTCCGCGAAGACGGGTCCGATTCCTTCGATCTCTTCGATCTTGTAGCCCATTCGTCCTCCTTGCAGCTTGGATCCGGCAGCTAGACCCTGGTTCGACTGATGATCCTTTCCCGACAGCGGAGGTCGGGAAGCAAAACCGCTGCGCTCGATCCGAGACTGGGAGAGGACTCCGCAGTGCTGACGAGCGGCAACGAAGGAAGACTACCCGCAGAGCGCGCGCCCAGACCAGCGTGTTGATGTGTAGAAATGGATCGTGGAAATCCGCGAGTCGTTCGTCCGAAGAGAAGAGGGCTTGTGTGAGCAGGCCGCCAATCGGGATGATCACGCGGTACGGTCGAGACTGAGGTTTCGTCGGCGGGGGGACATGGCTTCCGACACGGCCTGTTCGGGTCCGGGCGAGCGAATCGGTTGAGGATGCATGCCCCACATCACAGCGGTCACGACAGCGCTGCCGCCTCATGAAGTGACGCAGGCGGCGGCACGGATGTTCGCTTCCGCATTCTTCGGGCCACACTTGACGGAAACCGCGCGGCTGCTTCCGGTCTTCGATCATGCGGGTGTGGACAGGCGCTACTTCTCACGCCCCCCGGAGTGGTTCCGAGCTCCACGGACCTTTGCCGAGAAGAACCATACCCACCTCGAGGCGGCGACCGCACTCGGAGAAAGGGCATGCCGTTCCATCTTGGAACGGTGTGGGCTCTCCCCGACCGATATCGATGCGATCTTCGTGGTCAACAGCACCGGAGTCGCGACTCCGTCGCTCGATGCCCATCTGCTCCATCGATTAGGCATGCGGCGGGACGCACGACGGATCCCCCTCTGGGGTCTCGGCTGTGCGGGGGGTGTAAGCGGTTTGGCCCATGCCTGTCAGTACCTCGAAGGGCGGCCCCGGGAACGCGTGCTCCTGCTTTCACTCGAGCTCTGCGGTCTGACATTCTTGAGCGGGGACTACTCGCGCGCCAATCTGATCGCGTGCGCGCTCTTCGGCGAGGGAGCCGCTGCCGTGATCGTCGAAGGCGATGAGATCGAAGGACGCCGCGAGGGGCCACGGATCGAGTTCGAGGGCGCCTACAGCACGCACTATCCCGACTCGTTGGACGTCATGGGTTGGCACGTCGTGGACGAGGGGTTGCAGGTCGTCTTCGCGCAACGGATCCCCCAGATCGTCCGGCGCGAAGCCGGCGGGCACTTCCAGGGTCTTCTCGATCGCTTCGGGATCACCCGCGACGACATCGATCATTACGTGCTCCACCCCGGTGGCGCGAAGGTCCTCGATGCCTACCAGGAGACGCTCGCGTTGTACGACGACGACGTCGCGTTCTCACGCAGCGTTCTGCGCGACTTCGGGAACATGTCTTCCGTGACGGTGCTCTTCGTTCTCCAACGCCTCCTGGAATCGATGGACCCACGGGCTCGTGGTCGTGCGTGGCTCTCTGCCCTCGGCCCCGGTTTCAGCTCCGAGTCCCTGCTCCTGCGCATCGGCTGAAACGCGGGAGCGGACTTGTCGCGCGCCGGCCGTTCTGCCATCCTGCCCGCCCATGGCGGGATGCCGAACAGAACAAGGACGGCTGGACCAGGGTGGGTCCGGAAGGAGCACGGAGTGAGCTGGATGGAGGTGACGCGACGGGAGAGCCGGCGAGCCCTCGGACTTCTCGTGGGAGTCGGGATCGCATCGGCCTTGGTCGCCGGTTGCAGCCAGGAAGGGAAGGTCAAGCCGGGCGCCGTTACCAAGAACTCGCTCGGCATGGCGATGGTCAAGGTTCCCGCCGGCAAGTTTCAGATGGGATCGGACGCGAGCGACGCGATGGCCCAGGCCGACGAACGGCCGGCTCACCCCGTGCAGATCACTCGCGCGTTCGAGATCTCCGCGAACGAAGTCACCGTCGACCAGTTCCGAGCCTTCGTCAAAGCGACACAGTACGTGACGGAAGCCGAGCGCGATCCGGCCGGGGGATGGGCCTACGACCCTGCTTCCGGCAAGCCGCGTCAGGTCAAGCGGTGCTCCTGGCGTAATCCCGGATTCGAGCAGGGGGCGGACAGTCCGGTCGTGGAAGTGAGCTGGGAGGACGCCGGCGCGTTCTGCGCCTGGCTCGGAAAGCAGGAAGGGCGTACCTATCGATTGCCCACCGAAGCCGAGTGGGAGTACGCCTGCCGTGCGGGGACGACGACACGCTTCTGGACCGGCGACGACGCGCAAACCTTGCAGGGCGCGGCCAACGTCGCGGATCGGTCGCAGCGTGGTGTAGTGGCGGGGTTGTCCTCGATGGCGCCCTGGAACGACTCCCATCCCTTCGCTCGGCCCGTCGGCGCGGAGAAGGCCAATCCCTTCGGCCTCTACGACATGTCCGGGAACGTCCGGGAGTGGTGCGCCGATTGGTACGGGGCGGATGCGTACGCGTCCTCGCCGGCCAAGGATCCGCATGGGCCGACCGATGGATCCACACACGTGACGCGGGGTGGAGCCTGGGTCGACGGTCCGGAACGCGTGCGATCAGCGCAGCGAGGAATGGAGACGGTGCCCTTCGGGTCCGCAATCGGCTTTCGGATCGTGCGGGAGATTTGACCTTCAGACAGAAGTCTGCTCGATCCGGCAGGCGAAGCCGACGATCCAACGCGATGCCGAACGGGTCAGAATCGGCAACCACGTCGGCGATCCGGCGGTGCCGATCTCTACTTGATCTCCTGCAGGTCCACGTCGAAGTCCCGCTCGTCCTCGTCGCGCATCACGGTCACGCGGACCCGATCGCCCGGGTGGTGCGTGTCGAGGCTCGTGAAGAGATCGTTGAAGTTGCGGACCCGGTTGCCGTCGACGCCGACGATGATGTCTCCCAGCGTGACGTGGCGTCCGCGCACATCCGCTCCCCGCAGCCCGGCGCGCTCCGCGGCACTTCCTCGCTGGACCTCCCGGATGATCACGCCATCGACGTTCCAACTGCGTGCGAGGTCGTCCTCGAACAGAGTGACTCCCAGCCCCGCGCGTGAGACGTAACCCTTGTTGATGAGCTGGGGAACGACTCGCTCGACGGTCGAGACCGGGACGGCGAATCCGATACCCGCGCTCGACCCGCTGGTGCTGTAGATCGACGTGTTGACGCCGATCAACCGCCCCCGCGAATCGAGAAGCGGCCCGCCGGAGTTACCCGGATTGATCGAAGCATCGGTCTGGATGACGTCCGAAATCGTGGTCCCGGCCACGGACGTGATCTCGCGCCCGAGAGCGCTGATCACGCCGGTCGTGAGGGTCCGGTCGAGCCCGAAGGGATTGCCGATCGCGATCACCTTCTGTCCGACGAGGAGGTCGTCCGATCGTCCCGGGTCGATCGGGTTGAGCGCGGTCCCGGGGGCATCGATCTTGAGGACTGCGATGTCCTTGGTCTGGTCGTACCCGACGACGTCGGCTTCGTAGACGTCGCCGTCGGCGAGGGTGACATAGAACGAGTTGCCGCCCTGGATCACGTGGAAGTTCGTGACGATGTGCCCCTCTTCGTCCCAGAGGAAGCCGGATCCCGAACCGCGCGGGACCTCCATTACGTTGCGGCTGAACAGGTCACGTCGGAGCTGGGTGTTGGTCACGAAGACGACCGAGTCGGCGACGCGCTGGAAGACCTCGATGGTGTTGCGTTCGTCCTCGAGCAATCCCGGGGGCAGTACGGTCGAGGTGGCGGGGTTTTGCGCGGCCACCAGGCCGGGGGTGAGCAGACAGAGCGCGGCCCAGAAAGAGCCAGCCCGACAGGAACCTCGGGACAGACGAGCGCTGATTCGCACGGCGACTTCCTTCCGCTGGGGACCGGAGATCGTTCGAACAACCGAGGACGAAGTACAGCACGAACCGGGATCAGGGTCCAGGGAGCTCCCCCACGGGCGAGCCGATCGCTCACGGCAGGCACGCGGAGCGAATCTCGTTCGATGGGGGATTCCGGCGGTGCGGTCAGTCTGCGCCGCTCGGGACGAGGATCAGGAGCTGACCAGACTACTCGCGAACTCGGGGTAGCGCTCGCTGTTCGACATCAGGCCGGGTCGGGCGGTCAGGATCTCCGCCCCGGTGTCGGTGACCAGGATGGTGTGCTCGAACTGGGCGGAGAGCGATCCGTCGATGGTGACCGCCGTCCAGTCGTCGGCGAGGACGCGGACGTCCGGCGGACCGACGTTGATCATCGGCTCGATCGTGAAGGTCATGCCGGAGCGGAGCTTGGGACCGTGTCCCCAGGTACCGACGTGGCTCACCATCGGCTCGGTGTGGAAGCGTCGTCCGATGCCGTGTCCCACGAAATCGCGGACCACGCTGAAGCCGAACGATTCGGCGAACTCCTGGATGGCGGCGCCGATGTCGCCCAGCCGGGACCCGTCTCGCACGACCGAGATCCCGATTTCGAGGCAGCGCCGCGTCACCTCCACCAGCTTGCGGGCCTCCTCGCTCGGCTCGCCGACGTAGAAGGTCGCGGAGGTGTCGCCATGGAATCCCTGGTAGATATGGGTCACGTCGACATTGACGATGTCGCCCTCGGCCAGCACGCGCGATCCCGGGATGCCGTGGCAGACCACCTCGTTCACGGACGTGCAGACGCTCTTGGGGAAGCCGCGGTAGTTCAGCGGCGCCGGGATCGCTCCCTTCCTCAGAGTGTCTTCGTGGACGAAGGTGTTGATCTCCTCGGTCGTGATGCCCGGGCGGATGAGATCGTTGACGGCGTAGAGGGTCTCCCCGGCCAGCCGTCCCACGACTCGCATGGCCTCGATCTCCGCGGGGGTCTTGATCTCTATTTTTCCTCGACGGACGCGCATAGGTCGTTCATTGTGCCTTCTTCGGTTACGCCGCGTCGAGCCATTTTGCTGACAACGGGCGTGCCGGTTCTGTCGTCCTAAGGAGTAGCCACGACTCACGGGGTCGGGCGCACCTTTTCGAGCTCGGTGATATCGTTGCATCGGCCGGATGAGGGGGCTTCTCGACCTCCTCCCGGCTACGAAATCGCCGGTTTCGTCCATACCGGAACGACGATGGCGGCGGGCCGTGTCATGTCCGGAACGACCGGTCTCCTTCCATCCGGATGGTGACCGGCCGCTTCCGCGAGGATCCGGCACCGTCGCACGGAGAGTCGACCATGAAGGATGGTTCTACCGGGTCGCGTCCCTTCTCGGACCAGTCACGCCGCCGCTTTCTTCAGACATCGGGCAAGATCGTGCTGGGCGCGGCCTTGGTGCCGGGGCTCCTCCCGT
>JAGQHR010000277.1 GCA_020431745.1 Candidatus Eiseniibacteriota bacterium | reverse complement strand
AGGACGTCGCCGCTTCCGGCGACGATCTCCTGCACGAACGGACGATGACCGATCATCGTGACGCGGACTCGATAGACGCCGGGCGGGATCGCGCGAATCTCGAAGGTCCCGTCCGGGCCGCTCGCAGCGCCGAACCGCGTCCCTTCGAGGAGCACGTTCGCGTTCTCCAGGAGCGGCCCGTCCGCCGCCCGCACGCGTCCGCGCACGACCGCAGACCGCGCCGCGTCCCCCGCGGGCGGAGATGCGTCCAAAGCGGCGTGAGCGTTCGTGCCGGAAACCGCTTCGCCGGAAGCAGCCACGATCGCGACACAACTGCACAAAAGGGAGAGGAGGAACGACCGATACACGTGGGAGAGGAACAGAATGCCCTTCATCTCGACCTCCGGCATCTGTTCAGGGTTTCCCAACCCCGCGCGTATCGTAGAGCGGCGGCGGTCGCCGGTGCAACGCACTTTCTTCCCGCAGCGCGAAGCGATGACCGCGGTGGTCCGACGATTCCTTCGGTGGCGATCTGACGCGAGACTTTGGGGGGTGATCCTCGTGCGCGGTCATCGACGGCCGCTGCGCCCGATACGCCCAGGCGCTCAGATCTTGTTGCGCAGGTCCCAGAGCCCGAGCGCAGCCAGGGCGGCGAGGTCGGCGAAGAGGAGCGGCGCGAAGGGCGGCGCACCGAAAAGGATGTCTTGAAAGAAGTCGGGGCCGGGCTCCCTCAGGTCGGCGCGCAGGTGGAGCACGAATCCGAGCCCGCCGACTACGACCTGCAGAATCAGAACTCCGAAGGTGACGTCGAGAAGAAGTCGATCGCGCGGCCGTAGCATCGCGAGCAGGACGAACCCGACCGCGCAGGCCGAGGCCGCGACCGCGATCCACTCGCGAGGGTCGAAGAACCCGTTCTGTGCATGGTCCGCGAGCGAGAGCACGAGATTCCCCACGAACCCACCCCAGGCGAAGAAGAGGACCCACTGTCCCCACGCGACCGAGTCGCGCGAAACCTGGCGGTTGAGCAGGACGAGGAAGCCGAGCCCGGCGAACGAGAGTGGCGCCGCGAAGGGCGCGGTGTAGACGAGGCTGGACAGCGTCTGCAGCTCGAAGAACGAGCTGCGCAGGTGGAGGAAGAGCCCGATCACCCCGACGAGGATGGAGGCCCAGCCCACGAGATAGCCGGCCCAGCGGGTGACCGCCCGCCGCAGGTCGAAGGCGTCCATGACCAATCCGATCAGGAGCACGGCTGCGCCCGCCACGCCGAAACCGACCGGGATGCGCTCGATCGGATAGTGGAAGGCGTTGATCGAGTGCGCGATGAAGACATCGAGGGTCAGGAACGCGAGGTTGCCGATCGCGAAGAGCTCGACGAACACCGGACGGGGGACTCGGCGCAGGCGATCAATGACCAGCACGTCGACTCCGGAGATCGTCCGCCTCCGCCTGCAGCTCGACCTGGTGGAGGAGCAGCTCGTAGTTGCCGTGCCACTGCACGAAGTCGGCGCCTCCCATGAAGGCACCGTGTTTGGCGGTCCGCCCGTAGTAGTGCCAGAAATCGAACGCCGTGAACTCGATCGGCTCGTCGAACGGCTGGCGCGTCAGCAGCCCGTCGTCGTAGAGCCCCTTCATGATTCCCATCCCCGCCTCGATCTTCGCGTTGGTCGCGACCACCACGGACTCGGCCTGCGCGTAAAATCGATCCGTGTGCGCCTGCACGTGGCAGGTGTTGCAGATGTCCTTCATCCGGTTCTGCGCCTCGAGGTAGCCGGGACGACGGTCGGAGACCGCCGCGAAGAGCCAGTAGGAGAGACGCTCGGACGTATCGTGGGTCACCCGTTGGCCTCCCAACCCGCTTAGGTGACAGGTCGCGCAGGTCGGCACCGGCATGTCGGCCGCAGTGAGCCGATTCGGGTCCGCGTCCAGGTTCATCCGCTCTCGCTGATCGTTGAAGAGCACGCCGTGCTTGGACTCGGTGTATATCTCGAGCTGAGAGTGGTCCGGACCCATATGACATTGGCCGCAGGTCTCCGGCAGCCGGGCCAACCGGACCGAGGCGAGATGGCGCGCGTGGCATTGGGTGCAGGATCCGATCGAGCCGTCGGTGTTCGGGGTGCCGATGGAGTGGCAGGAGAGGCATCCCTTGACGGCCGCCGCATCTCCCTCCAACCCAACGAGCGGATTCGCGGCACGTTCGACCGCTCCCGGATGGTACTCCTCGGAGGCGCTGATCTGCTGGGCGGTGAAGGGTGCGCTTCCCAGCACGGCGGCATAGGCCGGGGCGGCATGACGGCTACGTAGGAACTGCTGATACTGCTCGTGGTGGCATTGCGCGCAGTTCTTCGCGGTCAGCTTGGTCGCGATCGTGAATCCACGGTGCTCCTGCCCCTCCTGTCCCTCCACCGGTTGGTGGCAATCGAGGCAGTTGACGCCTTGGGCGGCGTGGCGGCTCCGCTCGAACTCGACCACCATCGCCTCGGTCTCCCGGCGATGACACTCCGCACACTTGCCGCTCGCCTTGACGAGCGCCGCCGTCGGCTGCGCGGTCTCCACCCTGGGACGGCGCGCGTTCAAGATGAGGGCAGCAGCGATCAGCGAAGCGCTCACGAGCACGGCGATGAAGATGGCGCGAAAGGACACGGCTCCCTCCCTTCCGAACGCGGCTCGCGCTCGGGCAACGATCGGCACTTCCCTGCGCACGACAGACGCACTATACGGGAGGAGATCTTTCCAGGAAAGGCCCATGCCGGCTCATGGGCCGGCTCGCAACGTCCACCAGCTCCCCGAGGATCGGACTCGGACGATCGATGTGGCTCCCAGAGAAGACCGGCAGAGACGCCGGAGAGGACGCCTTCAGGGTTCGAGGCAGCTCTTGACGTGGGAGAGCAGGATCTCGAAGTCGAACGGCTTGGCCAACCCGACCGAGGCGCCCAGGCGGCAGGCGACCTCGAGCGGGATGTCGCCCGACTGGGTCTCGCTGCCTCCGGAGATGGCGACGATCTTGGGCGCGGCATCCTGCTTGCGCAGCTCGGAGAGGAGCTCGAGCCCGTCCATCCCCGGCATGAAGAGATCGACGATCGCCAGATCGATGGTGGTGGCGCGCAGGAGGTCGAGCGCATCCCGTCCGTTTCCGGCCTCCAACACGTCGAACCCGTCCTCTTCGAGGAACTCGTGGAGGACACTGCGCAACTCACGCTCGTCGTCGACGATGAGAATCCGTTTGGCCGGAGCGATCATCTTCCGTCCTCGTCCGGGGTGCGGGCGCCTCCAGGGAACAGGGCAAAGGGCCATTCTCGACCCCAAACAGAAGATCGGCCAATCCCGCCCGGGGCTCTACGGGCATCCACCGAAAACCCCGTACGGGTTTCCGGCGTCAGCTGCCCCTGGTCCCGATGGGCTCTACGCCTGGCCACACGATGACCTGATCGACTCTGCTGCGGGGCCCCTCCGGCGACGTCGGATCCGCTGCTCAGTCCTCCGGGCCCAGGCTGTACTCCTTGATCTTGGTCCGGAGGGTCTGGCGGGCGATCCCCAGGAGCTCTGCCGCGCGAGTCTTGTTGCCCCCAACGGCTTCCAGGGCGTGGGCGATCCCCGCCTTTTCCACGTCGGCCAGCGGGAGCACCCGGTCGGTCAGAAACACCACGTCCTCCCCGGCCGGCCTGCCCGGAGATCGCGTCTCGCCCGAAACGATGTTCGCCGGAAGGTCGGAAGGAAGCAGCTCGGGACCGTTGCCGAGCAGCACGAGCCGCTCCATCAGGTTCTTGAGCTCGCGCACGTTTCCGGGCCAGCGGTAGTTGCAGAGCAGTTCCAGCGCCTTGGGCGAGATGCGCGTCATCTTGCCGCTGAGCTCGCGGTTGAACTTGTCGAGGAAGTACTTCGCGAGCAGACCGATGTCCTCGGGACGCTCGCGGAGCGCGGGGACGTGGATGGGGATGACGGAAAGCCGGTAGTAGAGGTCCTCGCGGAACGTGCCCTTCTCGACTTCCTGGAAGAGATCCTTATTGGTCGCCGCTACGAAGCGGGTGTGGAACTTGATCTCCGAGGTGCCGCCGATCCGGCGGAAGCTCCGGTTCTCGAGCAGCCGGAGGAGCTTGGCCTGCAGGGGCATGGCCATCTCCGCGATTTCGTCCAGGAAAAGCGTCCCGCGATCGGCCAGCTCCACGAGACCGCGCTTGGACTTGCGCGCATCGGTGAAGGCCCCCGCCTCGTGCCCCATGAGCTCGCTCTCGAGGAGATTGTCCGGAAAGGCGGCGCAGTTGATGTCGACGAAGGCCCCCTTGGGATCGCCCCAGAAGTGGAGCATCCGCGCGATCAGCTCCTTGCCGGTGCCGGTCTCGCCACGGATGAGCACGGTGGACGTGCCGCTCATCGCGATCTTCTTTACGTTCTCGAGGAGATCCTGCATCTTCCCGCTCTCCCCGAAGACCCGCTCGCCTTGGATGTCGCGCTCGGTGCGCGAACGCAGGAACTCGACCTCCTTGCGGAGGCGGATCGTGGAAAGAGCGCTCTTGAGCACGAGACGCAGCTGGGGAATCTCCACCGGTTTGGTCAGATACTGGAAGCACCCGAGCTTGATCGCCTCGACCGCGGTCTCGATCTTGCCGTAGGCCGTCATCATGATGACGAGCGTCTCCGGGCGCAGCTCCTTGATCTGCCGGAGGACGTCGAGCCCGCTCTCCCCCGATTCCTTGAGGTTCTGATCGAGCAGGACGAGGTCGACCGTCTCCTGATCGATGAGCTCGAGCGCTCCGAACCCGGTGGCCGAGGTCAGAACCTTGGTGCGGTCGTCCTTGAGCGCTTCCGCCAGCGTCACGCGGATCGACTCTTCGTCGTCCACCACCAGCAGGGTGTATTCCAATTCAACGGGTGTCTTTTCTTCGCTCACCTTGTCTCCTCTCCACGGGTAGATCCATGAGCACGGTCGTGCCCTTGGACACCACCGAGCGCAGAGTCAAGAAGCCTCCATGCTCGCGCACGATCGATTGCGAAAGCGGCAGCCCCAATCCGGTGCCGCGGGTCCGCGTCGTAAAGAACGGGTTCCAGATGCGGGCCATCACCTCGTCGCTGATGCCGGTGCCGGTGTCGCTGATCTTGATCTGGACGAAGCGCGCCCGCGGGGGATCCTTGACGAGGCGCACCCGATCGCTCGCCCGCCGGCCGGTTCCGCGCCGACGATGCGGCAATCGCTTGATCAATCCGATCTCGATGCGCAGCTCCCCCCCGTCCGGCATGGCATCGCGCGCGTTGCGGATCAGGTTGAGCAGCACCTGCTCGATCTGGTGGGGATCCAAGTAGAGGGATGGAATCTTTCCCCGAACGCGGAGCTCGACCCGGATCCCG
>JAGQHR010000276.1 GCA_020431745.1 Candidatus Eiseniibacteriota bacterium | reverse complement strand
AGCTCGTCGGCTCCAATCATCCGATGTGGATGAGCTATGCCGATCGGTTCGGTCTCACGTTCCTCGATCTCTCGGCGGACGAAGACTTGAACGAACCGTTCCTCCTGCACGATCGCGTCCTCGATCCTTCCGAGGTCGAAGGGCTCTACGAGGAGATGGATGCGGCGGCGGCGGCACTGACCCGCGACGCGGCCTCGGTCGATGCGGATCGTCCCTGGCTTTCGCCAGACGCGCGGGAGCTGGACGCGCGCACGACCCGGCAATGGCTGGACGGGCTGTCGCTTTCGGAGCTGGGACGGTACGCCGCCGGAACCGAGCTGATGCACAACAACGGCGTTCCGCTCGAACAGCAGAGCTACCTGGGCAATCTCGCACAGGTCAAAGGGGGTGGGCTCGAGGCCTATTGGACCGAGAGCGAGGTCTACCGGTGTGCCGGCGGCAACCAACAGCTCGCGTATCGTCTGGCCGAAGCGATCGGGAGCGACCGGATCCATCTCGACGATCCGATCGTCCGTGTCATGACCACCGATGCCGGCGTCTCCGTCCGTACGGCGAGCGGTGAGCTTCACGAAGGCGACGATCTCGTCTTCACCGTGCCACCCCCCGTCTGGTCCAAGATCGAAATGAGCCCGCCGCTGCCTGCGCGGCTCCAGCCGCAGATGGGCACGAGCGTGAAGTACGTCGCCCACGTGAAGCGACGCTTCTGGGTGCCGCAGGGGCTCTCGCAGTATTCCTTCGCAGATGCGGAGACGGGATTGACGTGGGAGGCGACCGACGCGCAGACGGGCGACGAGAACGTCGTCCACACCAGCTTCTCCAGCGCCGAGATCGCGAACCGGCATCGGTCGCGTTCCACTGCGGAACGGGACGCTGTGATGATCGAGCAGATGGAGCGGATCTACCCGGGATACCGCGACAACTTCATCGCTTCGCGCTTCATGGACTGGCCGTCCGATCCCTGGGTTGGCGGCGCCTATTCCTTTCCCGGTCCGGGGCAGATCACGGCAATGGGACCCGTGCTCCACGAGGGATTCCCGCGCCTGCACTTCGCGGGTGAGCACACCTGCTACAAGTTCGTCGGCTACATGGAGGGCGGGCTCTCCAGTGGCGCCGAGCTGGCGCGTCGCCTTGCCATCCGGGACGGAGTCGCGCGCGCCTGAGCAGTGGTCAGCGCACCGTCACGATGCGCTGCACCGCGGATCGATTCCCCTGCGTCGCCCTGACGAAGTAGGTGCCGGCGCCGACACGCTCGCCGGTCCGCGTCCGACCGCTCCATTCCAACCGCAGGGGGGAACCGGGTTCACCCCAGCTGCGATCGTCCCAGATCTGTCGCCCCTCCACGTTGACGATCTCCGTGATGATCCATCCCGTGCCCGTGGGGTCGATCCGGAGCGACGCCCGATCGGTCATCGGCTGCGGCCAGACCGATAACCGCAGACCATCGGTCGGCATGACCGGCGGATCGGACGGCTCGACATCCGAAGTCGGGTCCAGGATTATCACGTGCGAGTCGGTGAAGGAGACCTGCCGCGGATAGGTCGGATGGTCGGGATTCACCCAGATCCCCGCATCGACGAAGGTCTCGTTGGGGTCGGAAGTGATCCGCACATCGGTCTCGCCCACCGTCAACGCCTTGAAGTGGAACTCGGACAGAACCCCGGGCCCGTCGAGCGAGACCCCGGCGCAAAGCACGACGTGGGTGTAGACGACCGAGGAGTCGGTCTGAGCGAGGTTCCGGAATCGCGTGGGACACGCCTCGGTCATGAGGCTCCCTTCCACGACTCCGGTGAAGTCGAGGTACGTCGGATCGAACTCGACCCGCACCTCGTAGCCGTTGAACTGCATGGCGGTCGAGTCGACCGCAAAGCTCACGTAGAAGTCGTCCCCGAGGAGGACGAAGTCGTAGAGAGTAGGATCGAGCAGCGCGTGGAACTCATCCGGTCCCCCGGCCGAGACCTCACCCGGCCGGACGGCGAGCACGGCCCCCGCGACTGCGATGATCTGGATCAGGTTGAGCCAACCGAAGCATCGTTTGGCGCCCATGATGGTCATGTCGATCCTCCGTCCGCGAACGAAAGGCTCGGCCTCGCCCGCAGCGCTGATGTCGTCCGATACTTGAGCCCGAGACGCGACGCCTGTCGTCCCTCGTCGCGCCCCGGGCGTTCCGATTCACCAGCTAGGGTCGGTGAATCCGGAACAACTTACGCACCATCGTGCCTTCGCCGGTCTCCAGTCGAAGCAGATAGACTCCGGCCGGCACGTTCTCTCCCCCATCGCCACGGCCGTCCCAGCTCCAAACGGTGCTGCCGGCCGGGATGGTCCGTGCCTCCCACGTCCGTACTCGGTGCCCGCGGACATCGAAGATCGCCGCCTCGACCCGCGTCTCCTGGGGTGCGCGGTAGACGATCCGCGTGGCGCTTCCGAACGGGTTGGGCTCGACGCTCAGTGCGCTCACTCCGACCTCGGACGCCGCCGGAACCGGCCGTGCCTCCGAAGACGCGGAGCCACCGCGCAGATCATTCCAACGGCCGCGTTGCGGTCCCACTTCCCGATTCTCCACGTCCCGCAACGCGACGTCGGTGAGCCGCAGGTCGGGCGTATCCGTGGCACCCAGGGTCGCTCCCGACCGCGACAGGACGAGACGCGCCACCACGCCGTTACCTGCGATCACGCGCCCCGTTCCCAAAGCGGCACCGTCCACGACGATGGTCCCGTCTTCCTGGTAGATCTTCACGAAGACCGGACCGGACTGTTCGCTCCAGAGGTCCCCCTCGTTCGATCGCGCCAGCGCGAAGCCGCGCGGGACGGGAATGCGGGAGTGCACACCCTGCACGTGGTCGGCGTTGCCGGCCAGCGACACGATCGCTTCCACCTCTCCGTCGGCGTCCTGCGCTTCCAGCGCCAGGCGAGCCTGGCTCATCGTCGGAGGACGCAGATCGCGCCGCGCGGAGACCTGGCCGAAGTTGATCGCGAACAGGATCAGATCCTCGAAGTCGACTTCGTTGTCCGTTTGCGGCAGTCCGAGCGTCGATCCGTCCGAGGTGGGGCCGACATCGAGGTAGCCGAGCGGATCGGACGGAACGAGCGAGATGCCGTAGTTGGCGCCGAGGAGGCTGATGTCGTCGACGCCCACCTCGTTGTCGCCGTTGCCCGGTGTGGTCCCGTCCGTCACGTCGCCGAGGTGGTAGTCGAGATGCCCGGCCGAAAGGTTGGAGACGCCGGAAACGTTGCCGCATTCGTCCTTCGTGAAGACGACGTAGTACCAGTAGCCGCGCGTCCCCGGATCGTCGCTCTGCCCCGAGGCCGTGATCGCGGTCGAAGCCCACGGGGTCGATGGCGGATACGTCGGCGCGGTCGGCGGTCCGGCGCCCACCACGTCGTCGTATTCCGGATACGCATTGACGGGTGACGGAATCTTCCCGAACGGGGCCCGGTAGACCTCGATCACGTCCGCATCCCCCGGAGCCGTGAAGTCGAGCGTGATCGCGGTCGTGCCGTCGGTATCGTTGCCGGAGAGCACCGGGGTGGCCGACAGATCGGCGATCGCGACCGGTCCGACGGAGTCGATCGTGAGCGTGGCGCCCGCGCCCGGAGCCGCGGGAATCGGGATGTTGCCGCAATCCCGGGCGAGCACCCCGATGACCGTGGCCGTCCCGGTCCCATCGGATCCGGCGCTCTGCACGTCGGCGGTGAAGAGCGTGCCGGTACCGGTCGGACCGCACGTCGCACCCAGGATCGCGCAATCCACGGTGTAGGATCCGCCGCCGTTGTCGATGACCTGCATCACCGTGCAACCGCCGCCGCAGTAGCTCGAGAGATAGGGACCCTCGACGATGCTGGAAATTCCGGCACAGAGCTCGAGCCCCGTAAGCTGGAACGTCACGCTGAAGCCCCGCATCGGCGTCGCGTCCGCCCGGTTGAAGTCGAACGTGAGAGTCTTGCAGGGATCGGCGGGCGTGATGCACCCCGGATCCGCGAGGACGTCGACTTCGTCGGGCGCGAAAGCGCCGACGATCTGGAGTCCGAAGTCCTGATCGGCGGGACAGGGCCCGAGCGTCGGATAGCCGGCCCACCCGGCGGTGCTCCCGTTCACGGTCAGGTAGTTCTCATAGTCGATGTGCGGGTCGCTCGAGGCGCACATCGCCCAGAGGACGGTCGCCTGGTAGTCGATCCCCGCGGTCTCCGCCCGCAACGACACGTAGTAGTCGGTTCCGGAGAAGACGTACGGCGCGTCCAGAGACAGCTCCCGGTAGTGGGTGGGCGCATCGAGCAGCGTCCACGTGCCGGTGAGGTTGGTGAGGAGGGTTCCGGGAGTGCCGCCGGGACCGTCCGCCGCGTAGAGATCGACCGAGATCGAGGAGAAATCTCCGGCACTCCCGCCCAAGTTCGCGCTGTTCGGGTGCGGACCGTCGTCTCCGTAGGCCCACCACATCCGGATGGCCGAGACGAACGAGCCCGCGGGCACGGAGAACTTCCGCGCCGTGAGATCGAAGTTCACGGGCGATGCGTAGAAGGTGCTGCTCCAGGCGTAGCACCCTCCGCAGACCCCGTAGGGATTCGTGACCGGAGCCCCGGAATCGAAAAGGAACGTGGTCGCGGACTGCGGAGCGAACGCGCTCCAGTCCACCTCGTCGGAAACGCGGTCCCGGGCGTCGTCCTGCGCAGGGCGCGGAGCACCCAGCGACGATTCGTCGAACGGTTCCGTCATGGGCGCGGTGGCACCCGACGCAACCCCGGCCAGGGCGATCGACAGAACACCCAACAAACCAAGTGCGGCTCTCATCGGAACGGCCTCCCAAGGGTGTCCCGCGCGGACCGGCCCGGGTCCTCCCCGAGCCGGTCGCACGGTATTCCTTCTTCAGTTGCCTGTTCTCATCAGACCAAACGTGGGCCTCGTCCCGCGGCGCCGGTTGCGGCTCTTCCCGCGTCCGCTGTCCGAGCTCCATCGGAACGAGGCCGGAACATCACCGCTGCCGATAGACCTTCTGCGTCTGCTCCACGCCGTTGGCCTGGAGACGGACCAGGAAGATCCCGGCTCCCACGCTCTGCCCCTGGTCGTTGCGACCGTCCCAGGAGATCACGTGCTCACCGGCCGGCAGGCTCTGCGAAACCAGCGTCCGCACCGCGCGGCCACTGACTTCGAAGACCTGCAGATCGACCTGACCTTCCGCCGGGAGACGGAAGTCGATGTTCGTACTCGAGCTGAACGGATTCGGACGCGCGGCGAGGAGCTCCACCGACGTGGGGAGAAGCTCCGGCGCCAGACGGGTGTCGCCGGCCGGAAGCTTGATCGCCATTCCGCCGTCCGCCTCGAGCTTGCGATTCTGGACGTCG
>JAGQHR010000275.1 GCA_020431745.1 Candidatus Eiseniibacteriota bacterium | reverse complement strand
TGGTGCCGAACCTGCGCGGCTTCGAGCGGGCGGTCGCGACCGGGCTCGATCGGATCGCCGTCTTCACGGCCGCATCGGAGACGTTCAATCAACGAAACATCAACGCATCGATCGCGGAGTCGATCGAACGATTCCGCCCGGTGACCGAGGCTGCCCGCGCGGCCGCGCTCGGGATCCGCGGCTACATCTCCACCGCGTTCGTCTGTCCCTACGAAGGGCTGATCGCACCGGAACGCACCGTCGACGTCGTCCGTCGTCTGCTGGATCTGGGGGTGGACGAGGTCTCGATCGGGGACACCATCGGCGCCGCCGTTCCATCCCAGGTCGACGCGCTGCTCGATCTTCTCCTTGCGGAGCTCCCGGCCGAGCAGATCGCGATGCACTTCCACGACACCCGCGGCACCGCGCTGCCGAACGTGCTGCTGTCGCTGCAGCGGGGAATCGCGACCTTCGACTCCTCCGCCGGCGGTCTCGGCGGCTGCCCGTATGCCCCGGGCGCCAGCGGCAACCTCGCCACCGAGGACCTGTGGTACTTCCTCTCCCGGATGGGAATCGAGACCGGCATCGACGGAGACCGGCTGCGCGCCGCATCCACCGTCATCGAACGTCAACTCGGGACGACGCTTCCCTCGCGCGTGCGCCGCGCCGGCCTGCCGCAGCCGCGCGGCGCCTCCTGATTTCGGTGGATGCGTCCTCGACCGGAGATCCCGATTCTCAGGGCCTCGGCCGCCGGATCCCGCCACAACTCGGGCGAGGCGGTGTGAATCCCGCCGGCTACCGCTTTCGATACCGTACGAGATACGCCAGGTGCAGGGCCTGCGGCTCCGCGACATTGCAGAGCATGAAGTCGCGGATCAGCGTGTAGATCGCGGGGTCGGCCTCGGACAGGCAAAGCCATCCCTCCAAGTTCGCGCGATACAGACGGGAGTAGGACGGCCGGCAACCCACCGACGTGAAGAACGCGCCGTACCGCTTGTCGTGGATGTTTTCGGTGAACGTTTGGGCAAAGCCCCGCAGCTCGTCTTTCGTGATGGCCCCCGCATGGTACAAGCCGTCGATCGGCTGGACCGTGAAGTACGCGCGGGACACTTCCTCGCAGGTCAGCACCGGCTGCGCCACGGGCTTGTCATTCGGACCGATGGGCGGCGCCTGGTAGCTCCAGATGAACGCACCCTGGTCGTTTTTCTCCACGCGATGGAGCAGAAAGCGGGTCAGGCGGCGCGACCGATCGAGCGCGCCTTCATCCCCGGTGAGCGCGGCGACGAGCGCGTAGTCCCAGGCCATGGCGGTCTGACGGTTGAAGGGCTCGGTGAGGTATCTGCGCCTGGTCTCCTCGTCGAGACTGACGTAGTGACCTTCGTCCGGAAACGGTCCCTCGCGGTAGTCGGCATCGAAGACCGCCATTGCTTCGCGGCATTCGCGAACCGTCTCCGCCCGGCGCGCGGCATCCGCCCAGGTGACGTCGAGAGGAGAACCCGGGGTCACCGGGTGCACTCCTTCGAGCAGCGCCACCGTCTCGAGGATCGGTTCGACGATGAGCGCGGTATGCGCGAGGAAGTGGGTGCGCTTGCCGGCGCTGTAGTGTCCGGTCCCCCATCCGGCGACGAGATCTCCTTCGAAGTCCGGTCGATCGATCTTGTCGTCGCGGATCGCCAACGCGGACTGTCCGAGATCCCACGCATGGTGGAGGTACCGCTCCTCGCCCGTCGCCTGGAACATCGAGACGAGCGCCAGCATGTCCTGGCTCGTGTGCCAGGCCAGAACACCGTCTTCGTTGGAGGGGATCGTCAGCGCCGTGCGGGTCCAGAGCGAGTCGGGATAGAGCTCGTCGAAACGGGCCGCCGAGACATAGGAACCGGCCGACTGGCTGAGCGTGCACGGATTCGCTTCGTAGAATCCGAGCACCGCTCCCCGGAGATCGAAGTCGCCCTGCTTGTCGAGCGCGGCCTCGAGGCGCTTCATTCGTTCCGGAGGGGACTCGGCGAAGCTCGCCTGCGCCCCGAAGGAAGAGAGACCCAGAACCACAACGAGGACGTCCGCACAGATCGACCCGCGCACCTTCCTCCGACTCATCGATACAGCATCTTCACCCGACCCCACGACGTCTCCTTGGTTGGAACTGGACACCACCCCACGATCACTCCGATCCCGAGCGCGGCCGGCTGCCCGTAGATCTCCTCGATAGTATGCCACCCCTCCGGATAGGCCATCCCCGGCGCGACGTAGGTCATCCCGCGCCGCACGGTCTCGGGCCGATCCCCCGACACGTCGGCGGCGAGGTAGACGGAACACGAGTCCGCCTCCCAGGCCCCGCGAAAACCGACCCAGAACGGCCCCTGAACACCGATCTGCTGCAGCTCGTACACCTCCGCGGTCCGGGTCGGGACGTTCGGCCAGGGGGGCAACGGTCCCAGATCGTATCCCGGAACGATCCCGGTGATCTCTCCCGGAACTCCGTCGGCATCCCTCCAGACGTAGAGATCCACCATGGACCGGATCGCGTTGCCGTTGTCGGTGACGCGGAGGATGAGCTGACAAACGGCGCCGGCCTGGTTGTGGGGGGTCTCATACCGCTCGGCGAACGCACCGTAGTGCGGACCGGCGAGCCCCGGCCCGTTCCACATCAACGCCACCTCGTATCCGCGGTCTGCGTTGGAGAAGAACGCGACGCTCTCGGGACAGGTGCAGTGCACGGCCTCCAAATCGAGGTCGTCATCGACCGATCGCGGAGGTCCGCCCTCCGGCCCGAGGATGCAGAGCGGATCCTCCCCCGTGCTTGCCGACCCCGTCCTGAGGAGTCCGAAGGCGATCAGAACGGTCAAGAGCGACGTCCGGAAGGAAAAAGACCGGCGGACCTGGGGTTGGCCCGTCGCCGTACGACTCGACTCCATGGATGACCGCCCACTCCTCCTGCGACCCACCCCCATACTAGCCGTCCCGCCCGTACTTGGAACCCGCGTTCCGCCATTTAGACGGTTGACGCTTCGATCATTTTTATTTAGATTGTTATCTAATCGGTCATCATCGAAATGCCGATGACGAGAATGCAGAGCCGAAGAAAAGACGGTCGTCGCCCACCACGTCGCGGCCGATCCCGAACCGTCCCCGAGGAGGCACGTCATGACAGAAACAGAATCGGAGTCGTTCCCGGAGGTCGTGGAGTTCTTCAAGGCATTGGCGGATGCCACCCGCTTGCGAATCGTGGGACTCCTCGCGGATCAGAGCCTCTGCGGACAGGAGCTCGCGGCCACTTTGGGGCTCAGCCCTGCCACGGTGACGCACCATCTGCGGAGCCTCAAGAAGGTGGGCCTGATCCGGGAGCGCCGTGAGCCGCCCTACACCTACTTCGACCTGGATCTGGGTCGGATGCAGGAAGTGATGCGCGCCACGGTGAAGAAAGATCGGGTCCAGGAGCTCGCGGCCGGACCGGATGTCCCAACCGAACGCCGCCGCGTGCTGAACGCCTTCTTCGACGGGGAGTCGCTGCGCTCGATCCCGTCGCAAAGGCGCAAGAAGGAGATCGTCTTCGAGGAGATCCTCAAGAAGATCCCCTACCAGGACAGCTACACCGAACGCGACCTCAGCAAGATGATCCAGCGGTTCCACTCCGACTTCTGCACCATCCGCCGGGAGTTCATCATGGGACGGTACATGGAGCGGGATCGCGGCGTGTATCGATGGGCCGACCGGGGGCGGACGGCCCGGGAAGATCGCGTCGAGGGAGCCTCACCGGCACGGTAGGCAGTCGACGATGTCCAGACGGAACAGATCGCCCCGCGAGATCGTCACGGGATAGTCCTCGTACCCTGCTGGACCACGCGCATTCACGAGGGCACGTACGGTGTACGCACCTGCCGGGAGTGAAAACCGCGCGATTCCGTCCTCGCCCGTCACCGCGGACCTGCCGAGCTCACGGACTTCGACGGACCGGTCCGGCAGACCCTGGTCCTCCCAGTACACACGCACCTCCAGAACCGAATCGCTTCTTGATGCCACGGGGTTGGAGCCGCAGGAGAAACTGCAGAGGATCAGCGTGGAGATCCAGGTCAACCGAAGCGGGGTCATGACGCACCTCCTGTTCGCGACGCGAGGTCGATGCCCCTGGCAGGGTGCCAACACGATCCTAGCAGTCTGAGAGCGGTTCCGACCAACGGCTTTTCTGATGCGCCCCTCGATGCTAGCGTGGCGACTCGCCTTCGCGCGGAACGATCGCAGGGTGCGACCGGATCCGCCCTTGCCGATATCGACCGCTTCGCCCTCGGGGAGGAGACGCATATGCCTTCGGATCGCGTGACGCTCCTGATCGCCACCATCAAGGGAGCCTTCCTGATCGAAGGAGACGCCGGACGCAAATCGTGGAAGGTCCATGGGCCCACCTTCCTGGGTGCGGAGATCAACCACCTCGTGCAGGACCCCCGGGAACGCCAGACGATCCTGATGGGCGCACGCACCGGACACCTCGGTCCCACGGTCTTCCGCTCGAACGACTGGGGAAAGAGCTGGAAGGAGGCGTCTCAACCTCCGGCATTTCCCAAGGTTGCCCGCGGAACCGGGCGACGCGTGCGCCGCACGTTCTTCCTCACGCCGGGGCACGCCGCGCAGCCCGGGAGCTGGTATCTCGGGACATCTCCCCACGGTCTCTTTCGAACCGACGATGGCGGAAACACCTGGGGGGGAGTAGCCGGATTCAACGAGAGTGGGGACTATCGCAAGTGGACCAAGGACGCGGACACTCCAGTGGGTCCGCTGACCCATTCCATCCTCGTCGATCCGCGCAATCCTGATCATCTGTATCTGTCGATGTCCGGCGGCGGGACGTTCGAAAGCGTGAACGGCGGAAAGAAATGGAAGCCGCTCAACGAGGGCGTCGCGATCACCTTCAGCCCGATCCCCGATCCCGAGTATGGACACGACCCGCACTGCGTTCTGATGTGCGCGGCCAATCCGGACCGGCTCTACCAGCAGAATCACTGCGGCATCTATCGACTCGACCGCCCCGGCACACGCTGGGAGCGGATCGGGGACAACATGCCGAAGGCCGTCGGCGACATTGGATTCCCGATCGTGAACAAGCCGTCCGATCCGGACACCGTCTGGGTGTTCCCGATGGATGGAACGGATGTCTGGCCGCGGACGAGCCCGGACGGGAAGCCGGCCGTGTACCGCTCGCGCGACGCGGGTCGGACCTGGAAGCGTCTCGATCGAGGCTTCCCCAAGAATCAGGCGTACTTCACGGTCTACCGGCAGGCGATGGCTTGCGACCGCCACGACGACACGGGGCTCTACCTCGGAACGTCGAACGGCGAGATCTGGGCCAGTCGCAACGACGGCGATTCGTG
>JAGQHR010000274.1 GCA_020431745.1 Candidatus Eiseniibacteriota bacterium | reverse complement strand
CGTGCGTCTGGTCGGAGATCGCGCCGACCGGATCGCCCGCCTCGCCGATCGCCTTTCTTCGTCGCGGGAGAACGCGACGAAGCTCGTCGATCAGACCGACCGCGAGCGCGTCGCGTACCTCAAGCATCACTTCGGGGTCGACCCGCGCGATCCGCATCACTTCGATCTCGTCTTCAACACCTCGCGTGTCGAGATCGCCTGGGCGATCCGGGTCGTCGAGCGGATGATCCGGGGGGACGAGTCCTGAACGAGAGCGAACGACAGGGAGCGGGGTTCCGCAGCGGGCTCACCAGCGGACTGCGCAGCGGGTTCGCCGCCCTCGGGCACCGCAACTACCGCCTGTTCTGGATCGGTCAGGTCGTTTCGCTCTTCGGAACCTGGATGCAGAGCGTGGCCCAGTCGTGGCTCGTCCTGGAGCTCACACACTCGACGTTCCAGGTCGGGCTCGTCGTCGCGCTCCAGTTCACGCCGATCCTGATCTTCGGGCTCTTCGCAGGGGTCATCGTCGATCGTTTGGATAAGCGGCGCGCGCTCGTCGTCACGCAAACCCTGGCCGCGGCCCAGGCGGCCGCGCTGGCGATCCTCACGGTGACGGGGGCGGTGCGCGTGGAGCACGTCATGCTGCTGGCCGCGCTCCTCGGGACCGTCAACGCGCTCGACATGCCGATGCGGCAGGCCTTCGTCACCGAGATGGTCGGCCGCCGGGACGTCATGAACGCCGTCGCCCTCAACAGCTCCGCCTTCAACATCGCCCGCATCATCGGACCCGCGATCGGAGGCGTTCTCATCGGTCTGGCCGGTGTCGCGACAGCGTTCTTCGTCAACGCCGTCACGTTCGTGGCCGTCATCGGCGCCCTCCTCATGATGCGCCGGGAGGAGCTGCACCCGGTGGAGCGGGCTGCCAAAGAAACGGTCTGGTCCGGTCTGCGTGGAGGCCTCGGTTTCGTGCGCCGCACCCCGGTGGTCTACGTTTCGATCCTTTTGGTCGGCATCGTGGCTACCTTCGGGATGAACTTCAACGTGATCCTCCCCGGAATGGCGCGGGACATCTTTCGGATCGGTTCGACCGGTTTCGGATTGCTGATGTCCTCGATCGGCGTCGGCTCTCTCGTGGCCGGTCTCTTTCTCGCGTTCTTCCAACGAGTCGACCCGGTCCGCCTGATGGTGCAGGGCGCCCTGGGCTTCTCGGTGCTTTCGCTGGCGTTCGCGTTCTCCCCGCACTTCGCGGGACTCGCCTGGGTCATCCTCAATCTGGTGGCGATCGGGTTCTGCACGATCTGCATGACCGCGACCGCGAACACCAATCTGCAGCGGACCGCACCCGACGCGCTGCGAGGGCGGGTCATGAGCGTCTACATCACGATCTTCGCCGGGACGATGCCGCTGGGCAGCCTCTTCGCTGGATGGCTCGCGAGCCGTTTCGGCGCCCCCGTGGCGCTGGGATCCGGGGGATTGCTCTCGGCCGTGGGGACGGCCTGGGCGTGGTGGCAGCTGTCCCGGCACGGGACCGTCGCCGCGGACGCTGCCGAGCCGAAATCGGAGCGTGCGGCCATCGCCCGTGCCGGGGACACCGGCCGTTGATCCTGCCCCCGGACCCCGGTACCCTCCCCGGGACGCACGTCGGCTCGATCCCTGCCGGAATCCGGTTCGGAACGCCGTGTGGGTTGCGCACGGGCGCATCGGGGCTTCGTCCAGGGGGGTGATCGGATGGAAGAGATACAGGGAGGTGCTCCGGGCGCGAACCGACGGCCCTGGTTGGCGATGGCTTTGGCTCTGTCCTTCGCCATCGGACCCCAGGCGATTCTCGCCGCGCAGACGCCCGAGCCGGTGGCGACGTTCTCTTTCGTCGGCGTCGACACCGCCAATGGAATTGCCGGCGTGATCGTCGCCTCCAAGTTCTTCGCGGTCGGTTCGGTCGTGCCCTGGGCCCGCGCCGAGATCGGGGCCGTCGCGACGCAATCGTTCGCCAATACCTCGTTCGGCCCGCGCGGGCTGGATCTCCTCTCCCTGGGCGCGACTCCGGACGAGGCGATGACGGTGCTCCTCCGGGACGACGACGGCCGCGAGCAAAGACAGGTCGGCATCGTCGATGCGCGCGGTCGTTCCGCCACCTACACCGGCAAGGAGTGCATGGCTTGGGCGGGGGGGCGCAGCGGTCCCGGATACGCGGCCCAAGGCAACATCCTCACCGGTCCCGAGGTCGTGGACCGCATGGTCGACAGCTGGCAGGCGACGTCCGGGCAGTTTCCGGGAGATCGTCTGCTGGCGGCGCTCGAAGCCGGGGACGCCGCGGGTGGGGACAGTCGTGGTCGTCAGTCCGCGGCTCTTCTCCTCGTGAAGGCCGGCGAGGGATACGGCGGATTCAACGACGTGCTCTGCGACATCCGCGTCGACGACCACGAGGGTCCCATCGAGGAGCTGCGGCGCGTCTACCACGTGTGGCGTCCCAACCAGCTCATCACCGATGGATACCGGCTCGTCGAGGAAGGCAAGTTCGAAGAAGCGATCGAGCTGGGCAAGCGTGCGGCCGAGCTGCTGCCCGATTCCGGGGAACCGCTCTATCACCTGGCGTGCTACTACGCGCGCGCCGGTCAGGCCGACGATGCAATGCACTACCTCGAGTGGGCGACCCGCCTGGAGCCGTCGCTGGCCCAACAGGCGCAAACCGATCCGGACCTGGCTCCGTTGCGCACGCGCGACGATTGGGTCCGGGCCACCGGCACCCAACACTGAACGGAGACGCGATGACCGAGCAAGTGATCGTGGACGAAGGATTCCTCACCTTCGGACACAGCCCCGATCCCGACGATGCCTTCATGTTCTACGGTTTCCACGCCGGGGGCGTCTGTGTGGAGCTGGAGGAGTCGTCCCGCGTTCGGCGCTGGCAGGTCCGGCACGAGCTGCAGGACATCCAGACGCTCAACGAGCGAGCGCTCCGGGGTGAGCTCGAGATCACCGCGATCTCCGCGCATGCGTACCCGCACGTGGCGGACCGGTACTGGGTGATGCGGACCGGAGTCTCGATGGGGGACGGCTATGGCCCGATCGTGGTGGCTCGCGAGCCACTGGCGCTGAGCGATCTGCGCGGCAAGCGCATCGGGATTCCCGGCAAGATGACGACCGCTGCGCTCGTCTATCAGATCCTCGCGCCCGAGCACGAGGCGGTCCCGGTCTTCTTCGATCAGATGCAGGAAGCGGTACGGACCGGTCAGGTCGATGCTGGGGTCATCATCCACGAGGGACAGCTGACCTATCAGGCCGAGGGATTGCACGCCGTCGCCGACTTGGGCGTGCTCTGGAAGCGGGAGACCGGGCTCCCGTTGCCGCTGGGGCTGGACGTGGTGCGGAAGGATCTGGGACCGGAGGTGGCGAGCGCCGCGACGCGCGCGCTGCAGGCGTCGATCCGCTACGCGCGAAAGCACCACCGAGCCGCGATGGACTACGCGCTGGAGTATGGACGTGGGCTCGACGACGCCCTCGGCGATCGGTTCGTCGACATGTACGTCAACGACTGGACGCTCGACATGGGCGAGGCCGGACAACGGGCCCTCCGTTTGCTGCTCGATCGGGGAGCGGAACGCGGGCTGGTGCCTAAGGTCGGCGATCTCGTCTTCGTGTGAGGTGACGCGATGGCGCAAGTAGATCGTTCACCCGCCGCAGCCCTGCTCTTGGGGATCGCGATCGTGGCCTCCGCGCTCATTCTGAGCGGGACCTGGAAGGATCACCAGCGGGCCCAGCAGACGTTGGACGTTTCGGGATCGGCGGAAAAACCGATCACGTCCGATCTGGGGATCTTCCGTTGCACGCTGACCGGAGAAGGGAGCCGCCCGCAGGCCGCGTTCTCCGCCTTGGAAGCGCAGAAACCGACGCTCTTGTCCTATCTCCAATCCAAGGGATTCAGCGGCGATCAGGTGAAGACCTACCCGGCCAATACCTGGTCGATGAACGAGCGGACGGCGGATGGACGGGACACCGGCCGGGTGCTCAAGTACGTCTACTCGCAGCGCTTCGAGATCGATTCCTCGGACGTGAATCTGATCGAAGCGATCTCCACCGAAGTGGGATCGCTCGTCGAACAGAACGTTTATGTCCAAACGGAGAGCCCCGAGTACCACTACACCAAGCTCGCCGACATCAAGGCCGAGGTCCAGGAAGCGGCCGCGCGCGATGCCATGGAGCGGGCGCGTCGGATCGCCGAGGCCTCCGGGGCCAAGCTCGGGACGATCCGCAAGGCCCGCATGGGCGTGCTCCAGATCACCCCGCGCAACAGCACCATGATCTCCGACTACGGAGTCAACGACGTGAGCTCGATCGAGAAGGAGATCACCGCGGTGGCGCACGCCTCCTTCTCGTTGGAGTAACCGATTCTCGTCACCGCCGAGACCGTGTCCGCTTCACCGTACCGGCCGCCGGGCCTCCGCTGCCGGAGCGGACAGCTCGTGGACCGACGGGGAAGGTCCGGTCCGATCAAAACCGAAAGGGGAACTTCGTGCCGAAGCTCGACGACACCGCCAACACCCGCGATCTCGGACTGCTCGTTTTGCGCCTGGGCGTGGGGATCAGCATGGCCGCCTTCCACGGATTCGGGAAGCTGCAGGGCGGCCCCGAGCTCTGGGAGCGGATCGGTGCCAACATGGGCACTCTCGGTCTCAAGTTCTTCCCGGTGTTCTGGGGCTTCATGGCGATGAGCTCGGAGTTCTTCGGCTCGATCCTCCTCGCCCTCGGCTTGTTTTTCCGTCCGGTGGCCGCGCTGCTCGCATTCACGATGGTGGTTGCGATGTCCCGCCACCTGAGCCTGCCTCCCGACGCGGAGAACGCGGGCTGGAGCGGCGCTTCCCACGCGCTGGAGCTCTTTTCGGTGTATCTGGCCCTGCTTCTGATCGGCCCGGGACGCTACGTTCTCTGGCGCCGTTCGCGCTAGCTCAGGCGACGGGTTCGAAGCGCGGACCGCGATCGTAGAGGGTCGTGCGCTGGACCGGGACGAACCCCGCCTCCTGGATGAGCAGCTTGGTCTCCTCCACGGTGGTGCGATTGTCGTGCCCGGTGGCCAGGTGCACGTTCTCTTCGAAGAGAGTGCCTCCGAAGTCGTCGGCCCCGAAGTGGAGCGCGGCCTGTCCCGTCTTCTTGCCTTCGCTGAACCACGACGCCTGGACGTGCTCGAAATTGTCGAGGTAGATCCGGCTTGCCGCAAGGATCCGCAGATACCGCGCGGCGCCGGCGGGGCGACGTCCGCTCTCTTCCACGAAGCGCTCCATCGGCGTATTCCCGCGCTTGTACGACCACGGCACGAACGCCGTGAAACCGCGGTGCTCGTCCTGCAGGGACCGGATGTGGTCCCAATG
>JAGQHR010000273.1 GCA_020431745.1 Candidatus Eiseniibacteriota bacterium | reverse complement strand
CCGCTCCCGGCCCTATCCGCGCGCGGGATCGGTATCGATCTCGGGGCTCGGCTTTCGGGCACCGCTCAGTTGAACGCGGAACCGCTCCATGAGCACCATGGAGAGGAAGCTCGAATTGGAGATCACATAGCGGCGCCACAGTCGGCGCGGCTCCTGGATCAGACGGAAGAGCCACTCCAGACCCAGATGCTGCATGGCCCGGGGTGCGCGTCGCACCTTCCCGGCCACCACATCGAGACTGCCGCCGATCCCCATGCAGAAGGGCACTCCCAGCTGCTGCTGATGGGCGGCGAGGAACAGCTCCTTGCGTGGCGTCCCGAATGCGACGAGCAGGATGTCGGGTCGTGCCTCGACGATCGCCCGCACGACGTCGCCCTCTTCCTCCGGCGTGTAGTAGCCGTGGATCGCGCCGACGATGTTGAGCGTCGGGTGGATTCGCCGCAACTTCTCCACCGCCTGATCGACGATGTCCTGCCGCGCACCGAGCGTGAACACCCGGTAGCCGCGCCGGGCGGCGAGGGCCAACACCGCTCCCATGAGATCGATCCCGGTGACCCGTTCGGGCACCGGCTGTCCCAGCAAACGGGCCGCCCAGACGATGGACTGTCCGTCGGCGGTTACCAGCTCCGCCGACTGGACCGACCGGCGGAGCAGCGGATCCTGGCGGGTCGCCACCAGCTTGGCGGCGTTCATCGCAACGTGCCGGAGATGACGGCGGGAACGGATGGCCTCGTCGATCCGAGCCACGGCACCCACCATGGTCACGGGATCGAGCGGAGTTCCCAGCATGTCCACGCGAGTCGGACTCGTCAACGTCTCGGGGCTCGTGTAGGCAATCGATCGTTCATTCAGCATGCGATAAGGGCCTCGAAGGGATAGTGCCGGTTCGGAGAGCTGGTGGCGGAGCGAGGATCCGAGGTTTCGGCGTGATGAATCAGTTCCGGTATCGACAGGCCCTGGGCGCCAAGCGAGACAGTGGACGGGGGGCCGACGCGGCCGTCCGAAGCGGCTGGCCGGAGAGCCTGGTCTCCGATCGAGAAAACGATCGAAGAGCACGCGCTCCATGTCGAGTCACCCGTCCGACCCCCGGCGAAGGTAGGCCACAATTCCTTTTCGATCGGGGCAAGCGTTGTGCATCCCGGCGGGGACAGCGCAACCGGCGCCACCCGCACGGCGATCAGCTCGGACATTCCCTCAAGCCTCCTGCTAGCCCCTCGCGTGATCGTACCGCGTCGACGGATGCGTCCCTGCCTCCGGTGACGTTGCACTTCTGGCGACGATATTGAAACACCAGGACCCGTTTCAACCGGAATCCTGCTCCCGAGGCGGGATGGGGGAGGTTGGCGGGGATCCGCCTCCGCGGTATCCGGCAGCGGGTTACGACTTCGAAGCATCCTCCGGAGATCGTCCGGCGGACGGAGTCTCCTCCGCGGCCGGTCCGGCGTTCTCCGCGGGGGTACACGGAACCCAGAAGGCGAACCGGCTCCCCTTCCCGGGGGCCGACTCCACCCAGATCCGCCCGTGGTGCTCCTCGATGATGCCCTTGCAAATGGCCAGGCCGAGACCGGTCCCTCCCACCTTCCGGGTGGACGACTGATCCAGCTGGCGGAACTTGGCGAACAGCTTGGCCTGGTCCTCGGGAGCGATCCCCATCCCCTGGTCCCGTACGCCGACCTCGACACCGGCTCCGCTCCGCTTCACGTCGACACGGATCTCCCCCTCCGGGTCGGAGAACTTGACGGCGTTGCTGAGCAGGTTGCCCACGACTTGACTGATTCGCAGGTCGTCCGCCAGGACCTTGGGGAGGTCCGGGGCGATGTCGCGCTCGATCCGGAGGGCCTTCTTCTCGGCCAGATTGCCGAGGTGGACCACCACGGTCTCGACGACCGATCCGAGGTCGCAGAGCTCGAAATTCGTGGAAAGCTTCGAGGACTCCAGCTTGGAGAAATCGAGGATGTCGTTGATGAGCGTCTCGAGCCGGTCGACATTGGTGCGGCAGATGTCGAAGAGCTCGACCTGGGGCTCCGGAATCTCGAAGTAGTTGCGGTCGCTCAGAATCTCGAGCGTCCCCTTGATGGCGGTGAGGGGGGTGCGGACCTCGTGCGAGACGACCGCCACGAAGTCGGATTTCATCCGATCGAGCGCCTGAATCTTCCCATAGACGCGGGCGTTGTGGATGGCGATCGCGGCCTGGCTGGCCAGGTTGACGAGGATGTTCTGATCGTCCGCGGAGAACCCGCTTCCGGGATGGGAGAGCACGGCGATCGTGCCCATGACCTCATTCTCCTGAATCAGCGGCACGACCCAGCCCACGAGATCACCGGCGGAGCCCGAGATCGGCTCGAGCACGGGCTCGTTGCCTCCGCAGACCTTTTCGTTGATCGGCTCGAGGGCGGCGATGATCTCGTCTCGGCTCTCGGTCCCGTCGAATCCCCGGACCACGTCGCACTCGAGGATGCCGGTCATCTCGTCGACGAGGAAGATCATCCCCCGCCGCGCCCGGGTCAGCTCCACCGACTTCTCGAGGATCAGGTTGAGGGTCCGGTCCAGGTTGAGGTTGGAGGTGATCTCCTTGCCCACTTCGTAGAGGGTACGCATCCGGCGCGTCGCTTCTTCGACCCGCCGGCTCAGCTCGTCCCGGTGCTGCTGGAGCGACGTCACGAACTGACGGTTCTCCGAGAGCAGGCGCCGCCGTTCCAGTCCTTTCTGAACCGTCCGCTCCATGTCATAGAGATCAAATGGCTTAAGGACGTAATCGTATGCACCCTGCCGGAGCGCGTCGATGGCCGTGAGGGTCGACGCGTTCCCGGTCAGGACGATCACTTCCAACTCCGGATCGACCGACTTGGCGTGGCTCATCACGGTCAGACCGTCGACGCCGGGCAGGTTGAGGTCGGTCACGACCAGGTCGAAGGTCTGGGTCCCGAGCAGAGCGATCGCCTCCTCCCCGCTGTTCGCGATGGTGAGGTCGTAGTCGCTCTCCTCGAAGAACTCCTGGAAGATCTCGAGCAGCGGCCTTTCGTCGTCGACGACCAGCAGCGATGGTCGACGTGCGGTGCCCTCGGACTGCACGTTCCGCTCCTCTCCGATCACGCCGCTCCTACGGAGCTGGCCATCGTCCGGTTCTTGCCCATGCGCTTCGCCTGGTACAGGGCCTGGTCGGCCACCTTGAGGAGCTCTTCTTCGCGGACTCCGTCGAGAGGGTAGGTCGACACCCCGATCGAGACCGTGAGCCGCTTCCGGCGCGGGAACGAATGATCTTCCACGGTCCGCCGCAGACGGTCCGCCGCCACGAGGGCCTGCCCGCTGTCGGTGACAGGAAGGAGCACCACGAACTCCTCTCCGCCGAACCGGGCCAGCAGATCCGTGCTGCGGGCCCAGCGCTGGAGGAGCTTGCCCAGGTCGGCCAGGATCCGGTCGCCGAGCACGTGCCCGTAGGTGTCGTTGATCCGCTTGAAATTGTCGAGGTCCAAGAAGAGGAGCGAGAAGGGATGGCCGTGGCGGCGCGAGCGGGCGATCTCCTCGTCGAGCCGCAGCGTGAAGTAGCGCCGATTGTAGACGCCGGTCAGCTCGTCGGTGATCGCGAGCCGGGCCATCTCCTCGTACATCAGGACACGCTGGAGGATCGCGGCAGCCTGCCCCGCGATCAGGGTCAGCATCCGCAGATGATCCTCGGTAAACGCCTGGTTGCCCGGATGGCTGAGGTTGAGGACCCCGATCAGCTCCTGCTGGACGACGAGCGGCACGGAAAGGAACGAGCCGACCTGCGGCCCCTCGGGACGGGTCGTGCGGTGGAGCTCGTTGAGGAGGATCGGCTTCTTCTGCTTCGCGACCCAGGACGAGAATCCGAATCCGTGATCGAACTGGACTCCGGAGATCAGATCGACATGCTCACCCCGGATCGCGCCGACGGCGAGCTGGTTGGTCGCCCGGTTGACGACGAAGAGGGTCGCGTTCTCGTAGGGGATCACCAGCCGGATCAGCTCGAGGAGCTTTTCGAAGGCCTCCTCGCGCTTGGTCGTGGTCTGGATGATGCGCCCGACCTCCATCAGGATCTCGAGCTCCTGATTCTCCCGACGTCCCGACTCTCCGCGCTCCGTCTTGGAGGTCTGGAGAATCCGAATGATCCGGTTGTGGATGCTGTGCGCCGTGGCCAGCACCTCGGAGGAGCGTTTCTGGGCGACCGCCTTCTGGATCTTGTCGAGGAAGGTCGAGCGCTCACGCTCGGTGATGTAGCCCGCCTCCTCGAGCACTTTGACCAGCTTGGTCTCGCCCCGGCGAAACTTCTCCGTGATGTCCTGCAGCTGCTGCGAACCGTTCCCGTTTCTCCTGCGCATCGTCCTGGCTCCCTCTGATTCGTCCCTGAACTCCGAAGGAACTCCGCCCCCCGGCTTCTCCAAAAATCACGGAATCGAAGCGAAGATCTGAATCTCCCGAACCACCAACGGTGTCACGCGCGCTGCAAAATCATCGAAGGATTCGCCGACGAGACCGAGCTCTCCGCACGCGCTCTCCACGCTCTCGGGCGCGGTGAGCTGGATCTCCTCGGCGGAATCGGGCAGCGGAGTCTTGGTCATCTCGTCCGCCGCGGCGACGCGCAGACTGGTCCCCGAAAGCTCCGCCGGCGACAGGTGATGTTGGCTCACCGCCTGCTGCAGATCCTTCGAGAGGTCCCAGCGCGCGAGGATGGCGCCTCCCAGCTCCGCATGATCGATCCCGAACGCGGCCCGCTCGGCCTGAATCCATCCGGAGTCGGAGAGCTCGCTCTCCCAAAACTTCTGATAGACCTGTGGGAAGAGGTCGTTGAGGTGCATCCGCCCGACATCGTGGAACAGCCCGGCGAGGAAATCCCACTCCGGGTCCGGACCATGCAGGAAGACGCCGATGGCCCGGCAGCAGAGCGCCGTTGCGACCGAGTGCATCCAGAGCTGGCGCTGCACCATTCCGGGCGCCTGGCGGCGGCTGGCGGGCAGACAATCGACGACGACCAGATCGCGCACCGAGCGGATCCCCAGGCGCACGACGGCTTCGGGCAGACCGGTCACCGGATCGCGCGAGCCCATCGCTGCGGAGTTCGCAGCTCGCAACACGGACGAGGTCAGCGACGCGTCGCGACTCACCGCGCGCGCCAGATCCGCGGCGCTGCTATCGGGATCCTGAGCCAGGGACAGCACCCGGCTCGCGACCTCCGGAAAAGGCGGGATCGCATCGACGCCTTCGAGGATCTTGGAACGTCTCACGTCGGTGGCGGTTGGCACGTTCTCTCCACTCCCTGGGCCCGGCCCCCGGCGACGTGGATGTTCGCCCCGCCCGGCTCGCCCCGAGTTGTTATCGGCCAGTCCTTGAAAAAATCCAGCCCCA
>JAGQHR010000272.1 GCA_020431745.1 Candidatus Eiseniibacteriota bacterium | reverse complement strand
CGGAGGATCGTCCGCGATTTGTCCGCCGCGAACGCCCTCGAGAAGCCAGGTCAGATCGCGCCGGAGGACCAAGGAGATCGGGGTCGCGACGTTGGCGGGAGCGGTCGCCTTGACGGGACGATCCCCATCGGACCCGTCACGTTCGACATGAGCGGACCGCAGCGACGGACGCAGCCAGGTCACCGCGCCGGAGAGACAGAGCTCGTCCAGCCACTCGGGATCGTAGTCCTTGACCCGCGCGGGCAGCAGCTCCCGCTCCCAGGCCATGGCCGGTGCTTCGAAGCCCTGAAGCTGCCCGATAGCCTCGAGCAGGCCGCGCTTGCCCTCGAGACGGGCGACCTCGGAGACGTGCTGCCACTTGATGAGGAAGCGAAGGTACTCCTGCACGGTCTGAGGCTCGATCTCACGACGCAGCCGGTCCAGGGTATAGCGATGGATGCGCGCGAGCAGACGGCGGTCGCAGAACTCCTCGACGTCGCCGTCGGTCACGCCGGGGATCTCCGCCCGGAACCGTCCGCGGAGCACCGTCCCCTGCGCTTCGAGCGCCGCCAAGGCGCTCTGGATCGTTCCCCGCGAAAGCTGCAGGCGATGCGACAGCTCGGCGACGCTGACCGGTCCCAGGACATCGAGGTGCCCGCGCACCGCATCCGCCGTGGCCCGGCCGCTGTCGCTCACCGCAGCGGTCATCGCTTCGGGAAGATCCGGGCGATAGACCCATCGCGCGTCCGGAAAGATCCGCCCCACGGCCGCGATCGACTCCGCCGCCGTCCAGAGGTGAGTCTCCCGCACGGAGAGGATTCCCAGACGTCCCTGCGCGACGAGCTCATCCACCCACGGCTGCCAATCCGGGGAGGTATCCGCGCGCAACACTCCCAGACCGAGCAGCCACTCGTGGACCTCCTCCGCATTGCGCGGATCCGGTCGGATCTCCTCCTGAACCCGCGCGATCGCCTCCGGGTCGAGGGTCCCGAGATCGCGCGCGTTCTCCGGCAGGGTACGCCGCAGCGTGATGGCCCGGGCCCGCCGCTCTTCCAACGGCGCGTCGTCCAGGTAGGCGTACGGCTTCGAGTTCAGGATCTCGTGCGTGAAGGGCGAAGGTTCGGTGGTGTCCCGCGCGTGCAGACGGATGCGTCCCGCTTCGATCTCCTCGAGCACGTGCCGCAGCCCTTCGGTGTCCATCGCTTCGTAGAGGCAGTCGTGCAGAGTCTGATCGACCAGCGGGTGCTCCGGCGCTTCGATGGGACCGGTCGCGTTCTCCTGACACGCGACCTGCTGCGGGAAGACCGCGGCGAGCAGGTCGTCCGCGCGCATCCGCTGGATCGGCGGCGGCACCTTCTTACCGAACTTCTGCCGGGGCACGGCCAGGGCGCGTGTGGCGTTCCAGCGCCAGCGGGTGTTCCAGAACGGTGAGGTCAGCGCGGCCCGTTCCATCGTCTCCACGATCGTGGCCGAGGAGAGGAAGCGGAAGATGTCTTCGAGAGGGAACGAGTTCTGTGGCCCCATCGAGAGCAGGATCGCATCGTCGGTCGCGGCAGCTTGCAGCTCGAAGTCGAAGGTTTTGCAGAACTTCTTGCGCAGACCGAGTCCCCAGGCCCGATTGATCGAACCTCCGAACGGCGCGTGCACGACCAGCTGCATCCCGCCGCTCTCGTCGAAGAATCGCTCGTAGACCACGTCGCAGCGCGTCGGGAGCACACCCAAGGCGCCGAGCTGCGCTTCCAGATAGGCGAGGATCTGCTGCGCGGCGTCTTCATTGCCCTCCGCCTCCGCCGACAGCCAGGTCAGCGCGCTCTCGCGTCCCCCGGCCAGACGCTCCGCAACGGAGCGGCGCAATGCAGACACTTCGTCGGATAGCTCGAGCGTGCGACCGGGCGCTTCCCCCAACCAGAACGGCAGGGTCGGGGGCGCTCCCCGCGCATCTTCCACGCGCACGATCCCGCGCTCGACTTTGCGGATCCGCCACGACGTCGTGCCCAACAGGAAGATGTCGCCCGCCGCACTCTCGATCGCGAAGTCCTCGTTGAGCGTACCGACGACGGCGCCGTCGGGCTCCGCGATCACCTGATAGTCCGCGTTCTCCGGAATCGCACCTCCGCCCTCGATGGCGGCGTGCCGGGCGTTGCGGCGCCCGTGCAGCTTGCGATGGATCCCATCGCGATGGAGATAGTGGGCGATGCGTCCGATCCCCGACGGGATGCCTTCGCTCAACATCTCGACGATGGAGTCGTAGTCGCGGCGGGAAAGCGCGGCGTAGGGGGCCGCGCGGTGGAAGAGCGCGAAGAGATCGTCCTCCCCCCAGTCCTCGCACGCGCATTCGGCGACGATCTGTTGGGCCAGCACGTCGAGCGGAGCGATCGGGGGACGGAGCGCATCGAGACGCCCACCACGGATCGCGCGCAGGAGCGCGACGCACTCCACGAGTTCGTCGCGGGTCGTCGGGAAGAGACGACCCTTGGGCACCAGACCCAACGCGTGACCGGAACGGCCGACCCTCTGCAGGAAGGTGGCGACACTGCGCGGAGACTCGATCTGACAAACCAAATCGACGGAGCCGATATCGATTCCCAGCTCGAGCGAGGCGGTCGCCACGAGCGCCTTCATCTCCCCCGCCTTGAGGCGCTGCTCCAGCCGCAGCCGCCGCTCCTTCGCGAGCGATCCGTGGTGCGAGCCGACGTGCTCCTCCCCCAGCCGCTCCCGCAGCTGATGGGCGATGCGCTCGGCCAGCCGCCGCGTGTTCACGAAGATCAGCGTCGTACGGTGCGTTCCGATCAGCTCGACCAGCCGGTCATAGATGTCGGCCCACTGATCGTGGGAGCAGACCGCCTCCAGCTCGGTGCGTGGCAGCTCCAAGGCGAGGTCCAGGTCACGTTGGTGCCCGACGTCGACGATGGTGCAGTCCACCGGTTCGCCGGCCGCAGACCCGGTTGGCGACTCGCCATCCGACGCGACGTCCAGAGGGAGCCCGGTCCCGATCAGAAAGCGGGCCGAGCGTTCGAGAGGACGCTGGGTCGCGGACAAGCCGACACGGACGGGCCGCCGCTCGCACACGTGATCGAGCCGCGCCAGGGAGAGCGCGAGGTGGCTCCCTCGCTTGTCGCGCAACAGAGCGTGGATCTCATCGACGATCAGCGTGCGTGCGGACCGCAGGATCTCCCGACTCCGCGCCGCGGTCAGCATGAGGTAAAGCGACTCGGGCGTGGTGATCAGGATGTGCGGTGGCGTCTGCACGATCTCCCGCCGCGCCGCCGCGGGAGTGTCCCCCGTGCGCAGAGCGGTCCGGATCGGTGGAAGCTCGGAGCCCAGCTCACGGGCGACTTGCCGGACCTCTTCCAGCGGGCCGGCCAGGTTTCTCTGGATATCGCTGCTGAGCGCCTTCAAGGGAGAGACGTAGATCACGCGGACGATGTCCGGCAGCGGGCCGTCCAGAGATTCGCGGAGCAACGCGTCGATCGCGCAGAGGAAGGCCGCCAGCGTCTTGCCCGAGCCGGTCGGGGCGGCGAGCAGCGTATCCCGTCCGGTCCGAATCGCGGGCCAGGCCTGCGCCTGAGCGGCGGTCGGAGCGCCGAAGCGCCGTTCGAACCACGTGCGAATGGCCGGATGGAAGGCCGCGAGGGAAGTGGTGTCCGAAGATGCGTCGGGATGTCGCACGGAGTGGCTGGATGCTTCGCTCACGGATGCCTCGAATCGGAACGGATCTCGCGGCCGCACGGAGGGAAGCCGACGGACCCGAGTTGTCATTTACAAACAAACGTACGGTACCAGTAACCTTAGCTCAGGACGCTGCGGGGAGGATAGCGGAATCCTCGACGCCGGGATGGCCACTCCCGGTTTCGTGGGCCGGGGTGACATCGACAGCCGGATCTCGATCTACGCGGCGCGCCAGCTTGTTTGCGTTGGCGTACTTGATCTGCGCGGCCGTGCGGTGATTCGAGAGTTGAGGGGTCGTCCGCTCGATCGAGACTTCCTCGTTCGACCCGAACATTCCGTGAGGATTCGCCCGTCCCTAGGCACCGTGCGGCTGCGGAGCGCCCGATGCCGGCGTCTCGCGGGGATCGCGCATGAGCGCCCAGAGCGTGTAGGCACCGGCCAGCGTTCCGAACGGGATGTCCAGCAGCTCGAGCACCGCGACGGCCAGCAGCACGTAGCGCGCCCAGGCGTGCCCGCGCAACGCGAACGCTCCGGCGATCACTCCCGGCAGGTGGGTCAACACGAGCAGGCCGCCGACGGTCCACCCGACCATCCCGGTGATGGCGATCGCGGTCGGGTCACCGGAGATCAGACCGCCTCCGGAGACGATGAAGTAGACGAGCGCACCGATCAGAATCCCCGGAATCCCGAACGCGATCTGGATGATGGCGGCGAGTTTGGCGTGCTTGTCCATAGGCCCTCCCTCTGCTGACGGCATTCGTGCGCAATCCGGTGCGTACTACCGTCGGCCGGGCCCGTTGTTCGCGAGGTGCACGCGGAAGAACGCCAGGGACCGATTCCAGGAGTCCGTCGCCGCACTCTCCACGTACGCCTCGGGCCGTTCATCGTTGAAGAACGCATGCCCCGCGCCGTCGTAGGTGTGGAACTCCGCGGAACGGCCGGCCGCCTTCAGCTTGGCCTCCAACTCGCGCACGACCGGAGGGCTGACCATCTGGTCCTCGGCGCCGAAGAAGCCCAACACCTTGGACTGCATGTTCCCGAAGTCGGGATGGATGTTCGGATGGACCCCGTAGTAGTCGATGCAAGCCGCGACTTCCGGATTTCCGCCGGCGGCGAACAGGGAGAGCATCCCGCCCATGCAAAACCCCACGGAACCGACCGTCGAACCCAGAGTCGCCGAGTGATCGAGAAGGTAGGAGATCGCACTCCGCAGATCGCGGGCAGCACTCTCGACGTCGAGCGCCATCAGGAGCTTGCCGGCCTCGTCCGGGCTCTTGGTCGTCTTGCCGTGGTACAGATCCGGCGCGAGCGCGGTGAACCCCTCGCTGGCATAGCGATCACAGATCGCCTCGATGTGGGGCACCAGGCCCCACCACTCCTGGATGACGATGATGCCCGGGCCGCGGCCACCGACGGCAGGGCTCACGTACGCTTCGATCGATCGCCCGTTCACGGGCACGGTCACTCGGGATCCAGACATGGACGACTCCTTCCGATTCCTTCGAGCCGGACTCCCGCCACGGCGCCGCGCTTCAGCGCCGGCGGCCGGGGCGTCGGCTCGGACGCCGTGCCGGCTGGGCGGAGGATGGGTTCGGGCTCTCTCCTTTTCCGATCTCGCGATCCTCGGTGCGGACCACCCGAGCGCGCAAGTCCCGAGCGCGGGAGGATGCTCGGGCCGGCGCCTTCTCCTCCAGACGGTCCACGCGTTCGCGCAAAGCGCG
>JAGQHR010000271.1 GCA_020431745.1 Candidatus Eiseniibacteriota bacterium | reverse complement strand
GTCGCGGAGCGTTCCGTAGGTGCGCTCCTCGAGGAACTCGTTGTGCCCGGTGTAGACGATGAAGACATCGGGATCGTACCGGGTCAGCTCTTCCATCACCGTCGCCACCCGATAGCTCGCGTAGCTGATCCCGCCGGCGTTGATCACTTCCCAGTGTTTCCCGGGATCGGCCACGGGCAGGAGCGCGCGCAACCAACCCGAGAACGCCGTCGCGTCATAGTAGGGCCGGCCGTAGGTCGTCGAGCCTCCCAGGCAGAAGATGCGGGTGGTACCCGCGGGCTTGTCGCGAAGAAAGGTCTGCGCGTTGAAAAGGGTTCGCTTGTTGGAAGAGGTCGTCATGACGACCTGGCCGGCATCGTTCGTCGACTCGACGTAGAGCGGCACTTGCGAGGCGAATCCGACGAACGGGTCCTCCTCGTGGAGACGGGGGGTGACGCCCAGGAGCGCCAGGACCGATTCGGTGAGCACGAGGACGATGATGGTCGGAACGACGGGGAATACGATCCGCTTCCAGAGGGCGAGCGCGGAGACCGCGTCACGCCGGGTCGGGTCCGGCTTGCCCAGGGTGCACCTCCGATCCGTGTCCAGTCCTCGAGCCAACCCCGGGAGCGGCGTTCACGATGAGCGCTCTCGACCGTACCAGGCGCATCGGGTTCCCGCTGTCAGGGGTGTCCGATCCCCGTGTTCCGGGTTGCGACGCGCTCGCGGAAGGTCCGCCGCAACCCCGGCGTGCCGCCGCAGGTGTGAAAACGATCGATCTTCCGACCGACGGACTTCGTCTGCCGCTGCCCGCGCGATACGATGGGGACATGGTGGATCAGCGGGAAAGCGCACCTGCCCCTCGACGAGGGACGGCGGGAGGCCGAAGCGGTAGCAGTGGGCGAAACGTCGAGTGCGCCGCAGATCTGCGAGACCGTCTTCCTGCGTGTGTCGCGATCACTGTTGCGGACGTCATAAACGAGCGGCTCCGTCCCGGACACGGACGGGCGCTTCGCACGGGGCTGGTGGCGTTGATGCTCGGTGCCGCGCTGGGGATCGGTCCCGGTTCCGGGCTCGCCCCCCTCGCGGAGGCGAGCGAATCGGCCGAGGAAAGCGAACCGGCTGAGGCGAGCGAATCGGCTGCGAGTGAGGTTTGGCATGCGCTCCTGCTGGGGCGCTACCTGATCCTCGGACGGGATCTGCAGTCGGGGGTCCAGTACTCGGGAACCCTCGAGCTCACGGAGGACGAACTGGGCTTCACCGCTTACCGAGTCTGGTCCCGGACGTGCGATCCGAACGCTGACGCTTCCGGAGGTCCGGAGGTTCGCGAAACGGCCCGGGGCGCGATCGAGACGACTGCGGACGGTAGTGCGGTCCTGCGACTGCGCTGGTTTGCGGCCGACGAGGAGCGGGAGGCCACCTACCTGCTCGGGACCGATTTGGACAACTACGGTCGGCTCACCGGGTACGTCTATCCGCTCGGCGGTGTCACGACGTCACCCGTTCTCGAGGTCTGGTTCGCGGCCGAACCTCTGGAACGGGCCATCCCTCAGCACTGACCCGGGGGAGCCCGGAAGCCGCACGGACCGTGTGCGGGACACGTTCGTGGGGTCTGCGCGCCGTCCCGCGTGGCCGCCCTGTTCCCGAAAAGAAACGCCCCGGTCGAACGCGCCGGGGGAGTAGACTGCGGGTTTGTTCGACTCGGGGCGGCGGGTCCATTCCCGTCTCGCTGTACCTGCCGCTTCGGCTACCCACTCGAACCACCGACAGGAGCTATTCATGTCACGAGCCGTTTTCAGGACCACCTCGGCGCTCTTCGCGCTCGTTTTCCTCGGACTGCTGCCCGCGATCGGGTCCGCGCAGTCCGGCTCCCCCGATGCGCTGCCGTCGGGGGTGAAGTTCGTGGTCACGGTCGAGGGGATCTCCCAGTACCAGCTCGACAACGGGCTCGAAGTGATTCTCTTCCCCGATCCTTCGCAAGCCACGACCACCGTCAACATCACCTACCGGGTCGGTTCCCTCCACGAAGGCTATGGAGAGACCGGGATGGCGCACCTGCTCGAGCATCTCCTCTTCAAGGGCTCGACCAAGCACACCAACATTCCTGATGAGCTGACCTCGCACGGAGCGCGGCCCAACGGGTCGACGTGGTTCGATCGGACGAACTATTTCGAGACCTTCGCTGCCACCGACGAGAATCTGGAGTGGGCTCTCGACCTCGAGTCCGATCGGATGGTCAACAGCTTCGTCGCGCAGAAGGACCTCGATTCGGAAATGTCCGTCGTGCGCAACGAGTTCGAGATCGGGGAAAACGATCCGCAGGCGATCCTCGAGGAACGCGTCTATTCGACCGCGTACCTCTGGCACAACTACGGGAACAGCACGATCGGGGCTCGCTCGGATATCGAAGCGGTGCCGATCGAACGGCTGCAGGCGTTCTACCACCTCTGGTATCGCCCCGAGAACGCGGTGCTGGTCGTGGCCGGCAAGTTCGACCCCACGCGGACCCTGGCGCTCATCCAGAAGAAGTTCGGGGGGATCCAGAACCCCGCCATCGCGATGCCGCCGGTCTACACGCGCGAGCCCGCGCAGGACGGAGAGCGCTCCGTGACCCTGCGGCGGGTGGGTGAGCTGCAGGCTGCCGCCGTCGCGTATCACATTCCCGCAGGATCGCACCCCGACTTCCCGCCGCTCGAGGTGTTGGCCCACGTCCTGGGCTCGAGCCCGTCGGGCCGGCTGCACAAGAGCCTCGTCGAGACAGGGCGTGCGACTTCGGTGGATGCGCGGGCGGACCGGTTCAAGGATCCGGCGTTGTTCCTGCTCACCGCAGAGGTGGCCAAGGACAAGGATGTCGTGGCGGTGCAGAACGAGCTCATCCATACGGCCGAGAACGTCGCCGGCGCGCCGCCGACCGACGAAGAGGTTCAGCGCGCGGTCAACGCCCTGCTCCGGCAGTGGGAGACCACCATGCGCAACACGTCGTGGGCGGCGATCAACCTCAGCGAGTGGGCCTCGATGGGTGACTGGCGTCTGGTCTTCCTCAATCGCGATCGGCTCCGGGAGGTGCATCCGGCCGACGTCGCCCGGGTTGCCCAGGCCTACCTGGTCGACAGCAATCGGACCACCGGACTCTATCTACCCACCAAGGAGGCGCGCCGCGTCGAGATTCCGGAGGTCACCGATCTTCCGCAGATGCTCGCGAGCTATCAGGGCGGTGAGGCGATGGCGATGGGCGAGGACTTCGACGCCTCCCCGGCCAACATCATGGCCCGCATGGAGAGCTTCACGCTCGCGAACGGCATGGAGGTGATGCTCCTGCCCAAGAAGACCCGCGGCGAGACCGTGGACATGGACCTGAATCTGCACTTCGGGAGTCTGGAATCCCTGCGGGGTCTGGCCCAGGTTTCCGACCTCACCGGCGACATGCTGATGCGCGGAACCACCACGCACACGCGCGCGCAGATTCGGGACGAGCTCGACAAGCTCCAGGCGACGCTCCGAGTTCGGGGCGGCGGGTCGGAGGCTTCGGCCAACCTCGAGGTGACGCGCCCCAACCTGACCGCGGCGCTCGATCTCGTCGCGGACATCCTGCGGCACCCGGCGTTCGACGCCGAGGAGTTCCGGCAGCTCAAGGAGGAACGCCTGGTCGATCTGGAGCAGTCCAAGACCGAGCCGGGTGCGATCGCCTTCACGGGGCTGAATCGTCATCTGTCGCCGTATCCGGCCGACGATCCGCGGGCCACGCTCACTCCCGACGAGGAGATCACGCGTGTCAAGGCCGTGGAGCCGGCGGCGCTCTCGGAGTTCTTCCAGAAGTTCTACGGAGCCTCGCAGGGCCAGATCGCGATCGCGGGCGACTTCGATCCGGCCGAGGTCAAGGCGCAGCTCGAGAAGCTGTTCGGGGACTGGAACAGCGCCGCTCCGTTCGAGCGGATCGTCACCGACTACGACCATCGGGCATCGCTGATCGACAAGATCCAGGTTCCGGACAAGGAAAGCGCGTCGATGGCCGCGGGCCTGCGGATCCAGCTCAATCAGGACGATGCCGACTATCCGGCGATGGTCCTGGGGAGCTACATGCTGGGTGGCGGTTTCCTCAACTCGCGTCTCGCGACCCGCATTCGCCAGCAGGAAGGGCTCAGCTACGCCGTCGGAGCCCGGTTCTTCGCGCCGGCGGTCGGGAACAACGCGCGGCTCACCGCGTTCGCGATGTACGCCCCGCAGAACGATGCCCGGCTGGTGGAGGCGTTCCAGGACGAGATGCGCAAGGCGGTCGAGGTCCCGTTCACGGCCGACGAGGTCAAGGAGGCCAAGTCGGGGTGGTTGCAGCGGCAGCAGGTCTCGCGGAGCAACGATTCCGAGCTGGTGCGCGACCTGACCGACCTTTCGTACAACGACCTCACGATCGAGTGGCAGAGCCGGCTCGAGGACAAGGTCGCGGGTCTCACGCCCGAGCAGATCTTCGCCGCGATGAAGAAGTACATCGTGCCGGGGGACGTCTCGATCGTGCGGGCGGGTGACTTCGAGAAGGCTGCGGCGGCGGAGGGATCCTCCGGGACGAGCAGCTCGAGCGTGGTCGACTGATCGGAGTCGGCGGCTCCCCGTTCTCGGTGCGCCGCCGAGCCCGCCCTCGGGCTCTCTCCGAACAGACGGGGCCTGTGGCTCGGCGTTTCAAACCCGAGCCACGGCGCTCAGCTCTTCGGAAGCAGTCCCGCGTCGCGGAGAAGGTGCTTGAGGAGCAGGATCTGGCCATAGTGGCCGCAGAAGTGCTCCAGCACGTGATACGCCGTCCATTCGCGGAAAATCGCCCGGTCGCGCAGCTGGAACGTAGTGTCGAGATCCGCATCGGTCCACCGTCGCAGCTGCTCGTGCGTCGCGGCCCGCGCGCGATCGATCATGGCGAGGTAGTCCTCCAGCGACTTTCCGGCCAGCGACGCCGGGTGCGCGGCTTCCGGTGCCAGCGGCAGACCGTCGTCGTCCATGAGGATGCCGATCGTGTCACGCATGATGGCGTCGCACTCGGCCTCCGGCGTCTCCAGGGGAGCCAGCCGCATCCACCAGACGTCGACCACCGCGAGATGCGCCAGCAGCATGCCGATCGTGTTGATGCCGTTGTGCGGTTGCCACTCCAGGTGCCGCACTTCCAGACCGGCCACGTCCTTCTTGAGGCGGGAAAGCTGGTCGTCGAGCTGGGCGGCGAAGGATGCGACGCGCGGATTGGCCGCGGCATCGTATCCCTCGGGGACGGTGAGCCTTCGTTCCAGGGGCATGGTCGGATCTCCCGGTCGGTGGACCGCGCGGAATGGAAGTTGGTCGGTCGCGGATGCTGTTGTCGTCGCGGACGGCCCCCCTGACACCTGGTATCGGGCCGGGGATGTCCCGCGAGAGGCGGAGTCTAGCGTGGTTCACCCTCGCGGATCACGGGGCGTTTTTGCT
>JAGQHR010000270.1 GCA_020431745.1 Candidatus Eiseniibacteriota bacterium | reverse complement strand
CCAGCGCGCTCGGGGTGGATCGAGCCCAGCATCGGCCGGAGTGAGGTTCGCATCGAAGCCGGTCATCCCTGGGCCGCGGAGCTCGCGCAGGACCCGGTTGATCGGAAGTGGATCGAGTCCGATTCCCGCCGGCTCTATCGCCTCCCAATGGTCCGCGGCCAGACGTCGGGCGCGCAGTGAGGCGCCGGATACGATCACGTGCAGGGAGTCGATGACCGGCGAGCTGAGCGGCAAGGCCGTCGGGTCGCGCAAGGCGTCGACATCCGGAGCGAAGTAGTGTCGCGCGGTGAACTCGCGAATCAGCACGACCGGGGACCCGAGCTCGCCAAGCTGGGCGTAGACTTCGGAGCCCACGGCCGAGGAGTCCCCCATCGCGATGCTCCAGACGGCTCCGGAAGGAGCGACCAAACGAAGTCGGTGCTGCGGGGGCACCAGCCCGAATCGTTCCGGGGGCTCGTGGAGCGACCTCGAGGGCGCGAGCAGCATCGCGTTCCGTGCCACGTCCTTGACCCGGAGCGTGGAGGCGAGGTCGTGAACGGGATGGACGATCGTGTATCCCGTGGCGGTCGACACCACGACGATGCTGTCCCCGGCGGTCTCGAAGACGAGACGGACCGGATCCTCGAACTGCGGTCCGGCCGCGAGGTGGGCCTCCGTTTCCCCGGCCGGGGCTCCCGATCGCAGACGCCAGGCCCAGATGGAGACAGCGGCCAGGAGGACGAGGAGAAACAGCCAGAGCGGAGGCCGCCGGCGGGGACGTCCTTCCATCATCGTCGGCGCACCCAGAGGATGAATCCGGACAGGTAGAGGATCAGCGGGAGCACGATCTGCACGATCAGGAACGTCGTGCGCAGCCCCGCGAGCTCGACCTTGAGAGGGGTTCCCGCGCGATCCGGCGGCGGGAACCGCAGGAGGAAGTCGCGTTCGCTGAGCCAACCGAAGAGCCGCCCCACGAACGCGTTGTTTCCGTAGAGATCGATCGTGCCGTCCCTCAGGACATCGCTGTCGCCGAGCACGACGAGACGCGCGTGGGGCTTTTCAGGCACGCCCTCCGGAGTCGGTTTGCCCCCCCCGCTCGGCACGTCCCATTCCAGCACCGCGGCCAGCGAACAGGTCGCCGGCTCGGTCGCCGGAACCAGGTTCTCCTGCCGCGCGGGTGGGGCGGTGTATCCGGGAGCGCCCAGCCAGGTGCTGTCGGGGGCACCCACCCGTGGCGGCGACCCCGCCGGCTGTCCGGCGGCGTCGGCCGGCTCGAGGAACACCGCCCGCGGGCCGCTTTTCAGCAGATCGGTGCCCGAGGTTCCCGCTACGGCGCGATCGGCCAGACGAACGCCGGTCGCACCTGCGAGCACGACGACGCTGGTGAGCCCGCGCGTGATCGGATGCTCCCCGACCTGGGCCACCGCGATCGTTTCCGAGCCGAGTCCCAACGACTGCGTCAGTGGGCTGTCGTCGCGCACCCGACGGCCGTCCACCACGATCCCCCAGCGCTCGAGGAGCGGTTCGAGCCCCGTCGGCAAGTTCGGCTCCACGGCGAGCAGGAGCCGCCCTCCGCGCGTCAGGAATCGGTCGACGGCTTGGACCTCTCCCGGCGTCAGGCGGGTCCGCGGACCGGCGATCACGAGGACGGTGGCTGACTCCGGTACATCCACGACCTCTCCCAGCCGAACCGATTCGATCTGCAGCCCGCCCTCTTTCATGATGTGACGGATCCGGTTGAGCGGCTGCCGATCCGGCGCGACCTCGCCATGTCCGAGCACGAAGCAGACGCTGGGCCGGCGCGGATCCTCGACCCGAAGGATCGCCTGCGTCACTGCCGGCTCTTCGATCTCGTCGACGATCTCCCGCGCGTCGCCGGTGCGGACGAGGATGACGTTGGCCCGGTCGATCCCATACTGACGCGCGAGATCGGGCTCCCGATCCGGATCGAAGAGCCGCGTCTGGAGCTTGCGCGACTGTGCGCGATAGACGGCGAACATCTCGCGCACGGTGTCCCGGAGCGGCGCGTTGTCCCGGAACGCGCCGATCAGCTCGACGTCCCGCGATACGGTCGCGAGCGCCTCACGCGAGGTTGCAGAGAGCTCGTTGCTCCGCCGCTTCGTCATGTCGAAGCGGACGACCTGCTGCCCCAGCACCCCCGCGGCCACGAGGAGGATCGCTCCGGTCAGGATCCAGTTGAGGGTCGGACCGGGTTCCGCCACGGATCGGAATCGCAGGAAGACGAACCGCAGCATGGTCCCCATGCGAAGCAGGGTGAGCGCCAGCACCGCCGCGCCGGCGAGCAGAAGAATGCGCGCCAGATAGGCCTGGGTGCCGGCGAGGGTCGTGAGCAGTCCTCCGGCCAGGAACAACAGCAGCGCGAGGAACAGCAAAGGGAAGTTTCTTCCGGTGCTCGCCTGCATCGCCTACCCCTGCCACCGGACGAGGTCGAGGCTGCGGAGCGCGAGCGCGAGGATGACGAGCGTCGCACCGAGAAAGAAGGCGACGTGGCCGAGGTCCATCACTCCGCGCGCGAAGTCTTCGAAGCGTCCCAGGATCGAGAGATACCGCCCGATGGCCGCAGCCAACCCCCGTCCGCTCGCCAGCGAACCCGGCCCCATTGCGAGCAGCAGGAGCGCTCCCAGGCTCAGGACCCCGGCTTCGATCTGAGACCGGCTGAGCACGGACAGGAGCGTTCCCACGGCGCCGAAGAGAAGTCCGACCAGGAGCAGTCCGAACACGGCCGTCGCGGCCCAGACCCAATCCGGGGTCGAGACGACCGCGAGTACGACGGCATGTGGAATCAGAACGGCCAGGCATGCGAGCAGCGATAACTGCGCCCCCAGGAACTTTCCCAGCAGGAGCTCCGCTCCGCGAACGGGCTGGCTCATGAGCAGCTCCAGATTCCCGGTCCGTCGTTCCTCCGCGAACCCCCGCATCGTGAGCAACGGTACGAACAGCACGAGAACCGTGCCCATGTTCTGGACGAGCAGGCGGATCACCCAGTCGTTGATGTGAAGTCCACGCGGCCCGGTCTGCATCCCGGAAGTCTGGGCCAGCCGTAGGACCCCGTCGCGGTACTGGAAGAGGAGGCTCATCAGGATGAGCCCGGCCACGGCCCAAAAGGTACCGATGATGATGGCCCCGGACGGGGACGCCACGATCGAGCGCGCCTCCCGCCCTGCGATCACGAACACACGGGACGCTCTCATCGCCGGCCCCCTCGCTTGGGGAAGAACGAGCCCTGGCCCGCCTTCGGTCCGTTCTCGATGCCATTCTCCTCCCGCGTCCGGGAAGCAGGGTCCGCGGGCGCGTCCGCGATCGCCCCGCTCGGATCCTGCGGGTCCGGCGCCGATTGTTCGGCTGTCCCTTCGGAGGCGCCGTCGCCGAAGGCCGCGGATTCCTCACCCAATGTGAGTCGTCGGAAAACGGCTTCGAGCCCCGCGGCGCCGGCATGCCACTCCAGAAGCTCCCACCCTTCGGTCACGATACGGCCCAGCAGCGTGCGGGCCTCCTCCGGAGTCAGGTCCCGTTGGACGGAGTACACGCCCGCTTCTCCCTCGGGGACCAGACCGAACCGCCCGACATCGTCGTCGCCCGGATTCACCGTCGTCCGCAGGCGTGCCCAGTGGAGCGCGGAATCTCCTGCCGCCAGATCCCGGGGGGTACCGGACGCGACGACCCGGCCGCGGTTGAGGATGGTGACGCGATCGCAGATCGCCATCGCTTCGGGAAGGATGTGCGTCGAGAGCAGGACGGCGCGGTCGCGACCGAGCCCGCGGATCAGCTCGCGAAAGTCGTGGATCTGGTTCGGATCGAGCCCGGAGGTCGGCTCGTCCAGGATCAGGACTTGGGGGTCTGCCAGGAGCGCTTGGGCCAGACCGACGCGCTGGCGGTAACCCCGGGACAAGTTTCCGCACGACCGCCCGATGACCGCGCCGAGGTCGAGGCGTTCGACGACACGCTCGACCGACTTGCGTGGGGACGGGACGCCTTTGATCCGCGCGAAGTAGCCCAGGTAGCTCCGCACCGGCATCTCGGCGTAGAGCGGAAGCTGCTCCGGCATGTAGCCCAGCTCGAAGCGCGCGGTGTCTCCTTCGCGAAAGACGTTGCGCCCGTCCAGGCGGATCTCACCGACATCCGGAAACTGGAAGCCGATGAGCATGCGCAAGGTGGTGGACTTGCCCGCGCCGTTCGGGCCCAACAGTCCGAGGATTTCCCCGCGGTGCACGGAAAGAGACAGGTCTTGGACCGCCTGGACCGCTCCATAGGCTTTGCTCAGCCCAATTGCTTCGATGAGTGGGGATTCTTCCGCATGTGATGCGGCGGTCCCCGTGTCCATCGATTCACCTCCCGCTTGAGCACCCCGGTCTGCCTTCGATACGATGGAGGAGATTCGCGGCCGGCTCAAGACGTCATCGCAGACGGCCGACTTCCCAGACAGACCAAACTCGACCCCGGGGAGACAGGTGGTGCGGATCAGTCCAGTGAAAACCAGCCTGCGGCTCAGCGCGACTGGCGCCTCGCTCTTCTGTTCGCTCGTCCTGCTCGCGCTCGCGGCCGGTGAGGTGCGCGCGTCCGAGCTTTCTTCGGTTCCCCTGGGGACCGAGACGTTTCCCTGCCCACCGGAGCTGCGCGCCCGGACCGAGTTCTGGATCCGCATCTTCAGCCAGTACACACGCAACGACAAGGTGATCCACGATGCCCGCTATCCGTGGGTCATCTACGAGGTCTACGACGTCACCGACCTCGAACCGTCGGTCGCGAGCCGGCGGGTCGACCAGCGGCTCGAGTACTACGGTCACCTGTTGGACCGTCTGGCTTCGAAGTCTCCGGACACCTATACACCTGCGGAAGAGTCAGTGGCGCGGCTCCTCGCCGAGGTTCCCGAGGAGGCTCGCTTTACCCGCGCTTCCGATCGACTCCGCGTCCAGACCGGGGTGGCCGGAAACACCCGCGCCGGGTTGGAGCGGTCCGGGCGGTACCTCACCCACATTCGGGAGATCCTCCGTCGCTACGAGCTTCCGGAAGAGATTGCCTTCCTTCCGTGCGTCGAGTCCTCTTACAACCCGGAGGCGGTGTCGAAGGCGGGGGCGCTCGGCCTGTGGCAGTTCACCAAGGACACCGGCCGACGCTATCTGCGGATTCAGGCGGATCTGGATGAACGGCTCGACCCCTACCGCGCGACCGAGGCGGCGGCGCAGTACCTCGGGAACAGCTTTCTCCAGCTGGGCAGCTGGCCGCTCTCCGTCGTCAGCTACAACCATGGGCTCAACGGCGTGCTGCGGGCCCGAAACGAGCTGGGGACCAACGATGTCGCCCGGATCCTCCACGAGTACGACGGTCCGCGTTTCGGCTTCGCATCCCAAAACTTCTACTGTGAGTTCCTGGCCGCGATCGAGATCGGGAGCCACCCTGAGCGCTACTTCCCCGACTTCACGAGCGCAGATGTGGAGGACTTCGTCGAGTAC
>JAGQHR010000269.1 GCA_020431745.1 Candidatus Eiseniibacteriota bacterium | reverse complement strand
GATGGTAGTAGCCGAACCAGAACTCGGCGCGAGGCTGATGGATCGATCCCGGGGCATGATAGAGGACGTCGTCGGGACCGATCCGAACCGGGCGACCGTCGTCCGTCTCGTCCTCGAGCTCCCCGAAGAAGGTCCCGATCTTCTCCCCATAGTCTTCCCCGTCGCCATGCCGATGGGCCGGAGCCGCGGCGTTCTGCAGGATCGCGAAGACGAAAAGCTCTCCCGTCTCCCGATTCCCGCCGACGATCGCGTAGGCCGAGCCGTTGCCCTCTTCATCGAGATCCGTCTTCCAGTTGAGCTTGGCGAAGGTCGCCAGCACGTCCCGCGAGCTCTGCATGCCTCTGTCTCTCCTCGTCCGGTGGGGACTCCACAAACGATCGGGCCGCCCGAGCGTGAGGTTCGAGCGGCCCGCCGCACTGACGATCTATCCGCGCACTCCGGGATCAGCTCTTGGCTGTCGTGCAGTGCGCCTCGTACATCGAAATCAGCTTGTGCGCCACCTCGGGGGCGCTCGTCCCCTCGATCTGGTGTCGCTGGATCAACTGCACGAACTTGCCGTCCTTGAAGAGCGCGATCTGCGGAGAGCTCGGCGGATAGTCGGAAAAATAGGTCCGGGCCCGCGCGGTCGCTTCCGTGTCCACCCCCGCGAAGACGGTGGCCACCCGGTCCGGCTTCGATGAGTTCTGCAGCGAAAGGGCCAACCCGGGACGCGCCATTCCGGCGGCGCATCCGCACACGGAGTTCACGAACAACAGGAGCGTGCCGCTCCCCTTCTCGATCTCCTCGTCCACCGACCCGGGCGTCCGAAGCTCTGTAACCCCCATGCGGACCAGCTCTTCGCGCATCGGATCCGTGAGTTCCTGGGGATAGGGCATCTTGGTCAACCTCCTCTGAACCTGGTGCAATCCGGACCAGCCGGCCCGTAAACCGCGAGTATACCGAAACCGGCTCCACGACCAACCTTTCGTCCCGAACCGGTACAGGGTCAGTTTCGAATTGACCCACTCCCCCGGACCGGGCGGCGAGTCTTCCGTGGTGTCGCCCTGAAGAGCACACCCGGCACCCGCCTCCATTCGGATGCTCCTTCCCGGAAAACGGCGGTCTCGACGACGGTCCGAAGACGAGTACCGACGCGAAACGGCGACGGGAAGCGATGAAGGTGCGACCTTGGCCCCGCCGGAGCTCGGGGGCCACGGAAGACACCGACCGTAGTCAACGCACGGCATCCCCGGACGTCGCTAGCGAGCGGGGCCTCCGGCAGCCGGGGATCGCCCGACATCGTTGCGAATCGATGCCACGACCTGCTCCCGCATGAGGACGGGGGACGCCGCCAGCCGATCGTAGACGGGTTCGCCCGCGCCGTTCAGACGGCCGAACTGCAACACCCCGGTCGGGCAGCTCTGCACGCACGCGGAGCAGCGCACACACTCCGGATCGGCCATGGGAAGACCCTTGTTCGCGAAGTTCATGATGTCGATGCCCTGGTGACAAACCGAGGTACAGACGTTGCAGGAGATGCACTTCTTCTTGTCGGCGAAGATCCGGAAGCGGGAGAACCGCGCGTAGATGTGCATGAGCGCCGCGAGCGGGCAGGCGAACCGGCACCAGACCCGGCCCGAGAACCAGAAGTAGAAGCCGAGCCCGATCGCGCCGCCGATCACGATGTCGACGATGATCTTGTAGGCCTTCTCGCCGATCTCGAGACCGTGCCCGAGGATCCCGTGAGCTCCCGGGATCCAGCCGAGAGCGAAGAGCCCGGTCAGAATGACGGCGAGGACCAGGATGACCTGTCCGGTCATGTTGAAGCGATTCGCCAGCGGACCGTGCCACATCTTCTGGCGATGCGTGTCTCCCATCGTCTCGGCGAGTGCGCCGCAGGAGCAGATCCACCCGCAGTACGCCCCCTTGCCCCAGCGCCAGACGAGGAGCGGAATGAGAACGAAGGATTGCACCGACCCGATCACGATCCACCAGGACATCGGCTGCGGCATCATCAGATTGGGAAGGAAGAGCGGCCAGGCGAGAATGAAGCCCAACGCCCTCCAGTACTGGCCGTTCGGAAAGAGATGATCGCGGATCGTCGCGGGAAGCCATCCGTTCGCATCCATCCACGGGAGGAGGATCTCCGGCAGGATGAACAGTGGAATCACCTGGACCGCCATCAGGGCGATCGTCTGACGCGTGACGTAAGGAGTCCGGCGTCTCCGAATGCGCGCGACCCCGAAGCCGACGATGCAGGCGGTGTAGGCGGACGTGAACCAGAAGCTGGGGGTGGCGCTCGCGTTCGTGAACGCACCGAGCATCGTGCTGCGATCGAGCCCCCAGCTCTTCCCGACAGCGAAGAGATCGGTATGCCCGAGGAGCCATCCCTTCCAGAGATAGATCACGAAGACGAGCAGCACGAACGCCGAGAGCAGCGTCCAATCCCGCGGGCGCAGCTCGCCCCGCAGCGCGATCCCGCTCCGGCGGAAGAAATCGAGCGGCGCCTCGCGCCCGATCATCGCGAAGACCACGTCGTTCTCGAGGGTCTCGGTCGAGCCGTTCGACGTTTTCAGCAGTACCTGGTCCTCGCGAATCTCCTGCAGCTGGGACCCCATCCGCAGAACGAGCGAACCGGCCGCCGCGGACGCGCGTCCCCCGTCTCGCGCCCGAGCGGACATTCCTTCGGACGAGGGCGCGTGATCGGCGTCGTGGAGGAACGGTCCCGTCGCGGTGTTGACGCGTTCGGACGCCGGAGTCGTGACCTGCACGGCACAGGTCGGGTCGTCCTGGAGTCGGCGGATCTTCTCTTCGTTGTCGGGCTTGGGGCGGGAAAACTCCGCCTTCCGATAGCTATGGGTGACGTGGGCGCCACCGCAAACGAGAGCGATCGTGGTTTCCAAAGCCGAATCCCCGCCACCGACCACGAGCACCTTCCGGCCGGCGAACTCCCGGGGGTCGTAGAGGCGGTTGTAGACCTTGTCCAACTCCTCTCCGGCCACTCCCAGCTTGCGATAGTTGCCGGTCCGACCGATGGCGATGATCACTCTTCGTGACGTGGCCCGTTCGCTGCCGCCGAGGTGCAGGGTGAAGAGGTCGCCATTCTTTTCGACCCGCTCCACGTGCGCGGTCGTCGTCTCGATCCCCGCTTCTCGCCTTTGCGACTCCAGCTCTTCGAGGAGGGCTTCCTTGACCTCGGCGGAAACCGTGAGGTGCCCATCCGGCTCCATCTCGGTCGGATACGTGTAGATGGGCTTTCCCTTCGGGAAGTTGACGATCGTCGAGAAGGGCTGCGCGGACTCGAACAGTCGATAGCTCAGACCGGCACGTTGCGCCTCCAGAGCCGCGGAGATCCCCGAGACACCCCCGCCGACGATCGCGAGATCGACGACGCCGTCGCGCGGCTCGGGTCCACTCGGAGCGAACGTCCCCTCCGCGAGAAACGCCCGGACCGCCCGAGCCCCCGTGTGCACCGAGAACTTGAGGAGAGGGATTCCGGTCAGGTCACCGACGATGCGGAGGCCCGGCACGGAAGTCGAGCCGTCCTCGCCCGTCTCGGGCAGCTTCTCGACGGTTCCCGCGGGCCAACGCGTGTGAAGCCAGTTCGTGTAGCGCGCGATCCAGTTCGCCATTTCGCCCCTCGTTCCGAGACGTTCCGTTTCCGTGGGCGCGAGTCTCACTCCGCCGAGCCGGGTCTGCAATACCCGGATCGACGCAGCCCCAAGAGGCGGGCCACGGGTTTCATCGCCTCGGGACAGCGGACATACCCGAACTCCGATCGACGCGTGACGGGATGCCGGTACATCCTATTCCAGCATTCGGCTTCCGGCATTCGACGGACGCTGTCCGCCGGGCATCGTCCGCGAACGCCAATGCAATCCCGGCGACGAGAGTTCCGAGCAATTCCTCGGGCTTCCCAGGGGTGCTCCAAACTCGGCCGCTCCCCGGCGACCTAGCGGACTATTCATGAACGATCGTCGCGAGGTGCTGAAGATGCCCGTGGATACAAGGCGCGCGCTGCCCGAACGACGCAGGCGTAGTCGATGCACTACGTCGAGGAGAGAGGGCAAGCGCAACGCAGTAGCCATGGGCATATCCAGCACCGCAGCAGATCGCTTCGTGAATAGTTCGGGCTAGAAAAGGGGTGGACAGCCGAACGTTAGTGCGGTAACGTCCTTTCGGCTCGAATCCGGCGCGGGGGTGCGTGCTCGTGCTCGTGGTCGGAGCGGCGCGGAAACGGATCCGGAGACCGACGCGGCGCTTTCCGGGACGGTTGGAACGGAACCCGCTGCGATACCCGAACCGTCGTGGGAGCGTCAACGGAGTGGTTGCGTGAACGATCGAGTGCGCGCGTTTCTCGCGATCGAGATGCCGGGCGAGCTCATCGCGGATGCCGCGGACGTACAGGCGGTGGTCCGCGAACGCATCGAGCCCGTGGGCCGGGGAACGGTTCGTTGGGTCGATCCGCGGAGCTTTCACCTCACGGTGCGCTTTTTCGGCGATCTCGACCGCCGCGGGGTCGAACGTGCCCGGGACGTGGTTCGCGGCACGCGATTCGATAGAATTCCCGTGCGGATGGGGAAGGTCTCGGCCTTTCCGTCGGTTTCGAGACCCCAGGTGCTCTGGGTCGGTCTGGAAGACGGCGGAGGGACCCTGCCCGTGCTCGTGGAGCGGCTCGATCATCGTTTGCGCGAGGCGGGCTTCGGTCCGCCCGACAAGCCGTGGAAGAGTCACTTGACGTTCGGGAGGGTCGCGCGCGGGGCGCGGCTCCCGGACGGATGGCACGAGGGAATTGCCCTGCCGGCTTCCGAGTACCGGCTCGACTCGATCGCCCTCATGCGCAGCGAGCTCCTGCCGACGGGGGCTCGCTACACGGCCCTGGAGCGGGTGACCGCCGGCCGGGACGATGCGACCGGGTGAGAGCGTCGCGACGATGGCGCGCGTAGCGGAAGGGACGGGATTCGACGTGGCAAGGATCAGATCAGCCAAGCAAGGAGAAGGGATCCAGATGAAGAACGAAGAGTCCAAGGATCGGGACAAGGCGCTGGAGATGGTCATCTCCCAGATCGAGAAACAGTTCGGCAAGGGGAGCATCATGAACCTGGGCGATGACAACGCCCGGGTCGAGACCTCCGTGTTTTCCACCGGTTCGCTCGGTCTGGATCTCGCGCTCGGAGTCGGTGGCGTTCCGAAGGGACGGATCGTCGAGATCTTCGGACCGGAGTCTTCCGGAAAGACCACCCTCACGCTCAGCATCATCGCGCAGGTGCAACGCGCGGGCGGAAACGCCGTCTTCATCGACGCCGAGCATGCCCTGCAGCCGTCCTACGCGAAGTTGATCGGCGTCGATATCGATCGGCTGCACGTCTCGCAGCCGGACACGGGAGAAGAGGCGCTGGAAATCGCCGATCAGCTGGTCCGCAGCGGCGCCGTCGACGTGATCGTGATCGACTCGGTGGCCGCGCTCGTGCCGCGGGCCGAGAT
>JAGQHR010000026.1 GCA_020431745.1 Candidatus Eiseniibacteriota bacterium | reverse complement strand
CGAGAAACCGAGCTGCTTGAGGCTGCGCCAATCCTCGGCGGACAGGTCCGCAATCTTCTTCCCTTTCCACTCGATCTCGTGGCGCACGATCTCCGCGAGCCGATCGAGGAACCACTCCGACACTCCGGTCAGCTCCGACACGTCTTCGGGCGTGAAGGCGGCCGTCGCGGTCGCCGTTCCACCGGATTGACGTTGTCGCGCCGACTCCAACCCCCGTCTCAGGGCCTCCCGCAGCGTGTGCATCCGATCCGGACGAGGCCGCGCGAGCCGCTCCCGCAGCTCCTGGTCGCTGAGGGCGTGGATCTCCGCACGGATCTGCTCGGCCGAGCGCGAAGTCGACATCTCGAGCGATCGCATCCCCTTCTGCAACGCCTCTTGGAAGGTCCGGCCGATCGCCATCACCTCGCCCACCGATCTCATCTGCGTGCCCAGCTCGGTGCGGGCGCCGGGGAACTTCTCGAAGTTCCAACGCGGAATCTTGACCACCACGTAGTCCAGGGCGGGCTCGAAGCAGGCCGGCGTCTTGCGGGTGATGTCGTTCGCGATCTCGTCCAGCGAGTAGCCCACGGCGAGTCGGGCCGCGATCTTGGCGATGGGAAATCCCGTCGCCTTGGAGGCAAGTGCCGAGGAGCGGGAGACCCGCGGGTTCATCTCGATGACGACCATTCGACGGGTCTGCGGATCGACCGCAAACTGGATGTTCGAGCCACCGGTGTCGACACCGACCCGGCGAATGACCTGGAACGCCTGATCCCGCATCTTCTGGTATTCGCGATCGGTGAGCGTCTGCGCCGGCGCCACCGTCAGGGAGTCCCCGGTGTGCACGCCCATCGGATCGAAGTTCTCGATCGAACAGATCACGACCGTCTGATCGCGGTGATCCCGCATCACTTCCAGCTCGAACTCGTGCCATCCGAGCACGGACTCTTCGACGAGCACCTGTCCTACGGGAGACAGATCGAGTCCGCGCCGCACCGTCGATTCGAACTCGGCCGGAGTCCGAATGAGACCGCTCCCCATCCCACCCAAGGTGAAGCTGGCCCGCACTACGAGCGGGAACCCGACATCGTGCGCGATGGCCTGCGCCTCTTCCAGCGTCGTCGCGAGACCACTGCGCGGCACGTCGAGACCGATCGCGGTCATCGCTTCTTTGAACTGCAATCGGTCCTCGGCCAGGCGCAGGGCATCGAGGTTGGCACCCAGGACGCGCACTCCGTGCTTCTTCCAGAGCCCGGCGGCGGCGGCATCGAGGGTGAGGTTGATCGCCGTCTGGCCCCCGACCGTCGGCAGCACTGCGTCCGGCTTTTCCACCTCCAGGATTTGCGCCAGACTCTCCACCGTGAGCGGCTCGACGTACGTTGCATGGCGCAGCTCGGCCCCGGCCGTCCCGCGTGCAGTCGCGAAGAGGTCGGGATCGGTCATGATGGTGGCCGGATTCGAGTTGATGAGAATGACCCGGTAGCCCTCCGCCGCCAGAGCTTTCACCGCTTGTGCGCCGGAATAGTCGAACTCACAAGCCTGCCCGATCACGATGGGACCGGAACCGAGAACGAGGATCGAGCGGATCGAATTGTCGCGAGGCATGTCCTACTTTCCGGCGCCAGGCGCCAAGCCGGCATTTCCCTTTACGTTTTCCACGAAATGATCGAACACGTCGCGAGCATCGTGGGGCCCGGGAGACGCCTCGGGATGAAACTGCAGGCTCCACAGCCGATACTGCTTGTGCCGCAGCCCTTGGACAGTGCCGTCGTTGAGATTGAGATGGGTCACCTCGACGCCGTCGGGCAGCACCGTTCCGTCGATGGCGTAGTTGTGATTCTGCGAGGTGATCGCGACCCGCCCCCGCACGATGTCCTTCACGGGATGATTGGCTCCGTGGTGCCCGAACGGGAGCTTGAGAATGCGGCATCCGAGCGCCATGCCGACGAGCTGATGGCCGAGACAGATCGCCAGGGTCGGATGGTTCTCCAGCGTATGCCGCACCATCGGCACCGCCCGCTCCAGGCTCTCCGGATCGCCCGGCCCGTTCGAGAGGAGCACTCCGTCCGGCTCCAATCCGTCGACGAGCTCCGCGCTCGCGTCGGCCGGCACGACGATGACCTCGCAGCCGCGCACCTCGAGCTCGCGAAGGATGTTGTGTTTGACCCCGTAGTCGATCACGACGACGCGCGGCCGCGCCTTTCCGGCACTGCCGCCTGCGACATCAACGGCTCCGGCATCCGAAGCCGTACCGGCCACCGGCCGCGCGCTCTCCAAGGGTCGCGACTGCCCGCCGCTCCAGGTATACGGCTGTGTGGTGGTGACGGTCGGAACCGCCGCCACATCCCGCATCCGGGGGAGACTGCGCGCGCGGGCGACGGCGTCCTCCGGATCCTCGGCCGTGGTGAACCATCCGCGGAGATTGCCCTTGCTGCGCACCAGGAGCGTCAGCTTGCGGGTGTCGACACCGGTGAGCCCGAATCGCCCATGGCGGGACAACCAGCTCGGAAGCGACTCCAGGGACTCGGGATGGCGCGGAGACCAGCAGACCTCTCTGGTGATCGCACCTACCGCGACCGGCCCCGTGGACTCCGAGTCCGTCGTGTGGATCCCATAGTTTCCGATGTGAGCACTGGTGAAGACGACGATCTGCCCGAAATACGAGGGGTCGCTCAGGACCTCCTGATAGCCGGACATGGCCGTATTGAAGACCACTTCGCCGCCACAGGGCTCGGTCGAGCCGAAGCTTTGGCCGCGAAAAATCGATCCGTCCTCGAGTGCGAGCAAGGCACGCATGTTCCTCCCCAGGGGCCCCTCGGCCAAATCGTCTGTGGGATTTTCGGGTCGAAGCGGCCGGCTGGAACTCGCCGCTCCAAGCTTCCGGTGTGGAACCGGGCACTCGAGGATAGGAGACTATCGGGGAGGCCCGGCCCACACAAGAGCCGACTTCGGGATGCCGAAACCCGCCGCCAGCGAGGAAGCGCGGGACCGGGACCGATGCGCCGAGGCTCGCCCAGCGACGGGGTTACGAGCCCCCCGGGAGACAGTCCCTCGGCCGCGCCGCAGTCGCATCTGGCCATTGCCCGGGTTCTCCGACCGGTGCACCATGAAAACGGTCTCGTCGCGTGGGCCCGGAACGCGATGCGCCCACTCCGTCCACGCCGCCGGTGTCCGTGAGATCCTAGGAGGCTCTCTCCCCATGGTGTACGAGGAGCACAACGCCGAGGAGTACTACCCCGTGTTCTACGCCGAGCTGCGTGAGATCGCCCGGAGGTACATGTCCCGCGAGCGGACCGATCACACCCTCCAGCCGACGGCCCTCGTTCACGAAGCGTACCTGCGGCTGCAGGACCGGTCCGATCTCGAGATCCAGGACGACGCCCACGTGCGCGCGATCGCGGCGCGAGCGATGCGCAACGTCCTCATCGATCATGCCCGCGGGCACAATCGGGAGAAGCGCGGAGGCCGGGCCGTGCACGTCACGTTGGGCGCGGCTGACGGCACGGAGCTCGAGAACACCGATCCGATCGACATCCTCCAGCTGGAAAACGCCCTCGACCGGTTGCGGGAGAGCGAGCCCCGCAAGGCGCAGGTCGTCGACCTGCTGTACTTCGGAGGGATGAAAGTCCCGGAAGTCGCCGAAGCGCTGGGAGTGACGCGCCGGACCATCGAGCGCGACTGGACCTACGCCCGCCTTTGGCTCTTGCGTCAGATGGAAAAGCAGGAACCCTCGGACTCGTGAGCAGCACGGAAAACGATCGCGATGAGCTGTTGAGCCAGCTGCTTTCGCTCCCGCCTACCGAGCGCGAGAGCTTTCTCCGCCGGGAGTGTGGAAGCAACGAAGAGCTGGAAGGTGAGCTCCGCTCGCTCCTGCGCGTGCACGACAAGCACGCGGGCACGTTTCTGCTGGAAGGAGCGGACCCGATGCCGGGAACGATCGGACGCTATCCGATCCTCCAAGTGCTCGGACGGGGCGGCATGGGAACGGTCTACCTGGCGATCGATCCCGAGCTGGATCGCAAGATCGCGATCAAAGTGGTCTCGCGTGAGCTCACCTCCCACCTCTCCGTGGAACGGCTGCGGCAGGAAGCGCGCCTGCTCGCTTCGGTCAGCCATCCCAACCTCGCGACCGTCTACTCGCTGGAAACCGCGGGGGACCGCACGTTCCTGACCCTGGAGCTGGTCACCGGATCGACGCTCTCGCAGGCCCTGGAAGGAGGTCCTTTCCCGGTCCGGGAGGCACTCATCGTATTCCGGCAGATCGCGAGTGCGATCGCGGCGATTCACCGGCGCCGGATCGTGCATCGCGACCTCAGCCCGAACAACATCTTCATTACCGACGGTGGCCTCGTCAAAGTGCTCGACTTCGGACTCTCGACGCTCGTCTTCGAGTCGGGAGACCGCCCCCCGGGCCGTCCCGCCAGCCTGCCCAACCAGATGCTGGGGACTCCCGGATACATGAGTCCCGAGCTCATCCGGGGAGAGCGACCGGACCATCGCGCCGACCTCTGGTCGTTCGGCTGCCTCCTCTTCGAGGCTCTCACCGGGGACGGACCGTTCCGGGGGGAGAACATCGCGGACACCCTGGTGCACACGATCAAGGAACGGCCGGACTTCGACCTCCTTCCCCGGGACCTGCCGGTCCCCGTGCGTGACCTCATCGAGAGCTGCCTGGAGAAGGACATCGCCCGACGTCATGACTCGATCGAAACCGCGATCGCAATCCTCGAACGACCGCTCGCGCCGTCTCCCACGCGGCACCCCGGACGCATCGTCGAACGCCGTCGCTCCAGCAACCTCCCGCGGCCGCTCTCCAGCTTCGTCGGACGGCGGGGCGAGCTCTCCCAGGTACGGGACGCCATCACGCGCGGAGGCCTGGTCACCCTCAAAGGGATGGGCGGCGCGGGAAAGACGCGCCTCGCCATCGAAGCGGCCAATACCGCCGCGGAGCGTTTCCCGGACGGCGTCTGGTTCACCGCGGTGGCACCGCTCGAATCCACCTCACAGCTCGTGACCGAGCTCGCCAAGCAGCTGGGCGCCGGCGAGCAACCGCAACGGGAGCTCCGCGACACCGTCATCGAGAGGCTGCGCCCGCTCCACGCGCTGCTCATCCTCGACAACGCGGAGCATCTCCTGCGGGAGGTCGCGGCACTGGCCTACGACATCCTCAGCGTCGCTCCTTCGATGGTGATCATCGCCACGAGCCGGCAATCGCTGGCGCTCCCCGGTGAGCAGATCATTCCGGTTCCGCCCTTTCCGGTCACCGGCTCGGGTGGCGAGGACGATCCCGCGGTGCAGCTCTTCATCGAGCGAGCACGGGAGATCCGTCCCGACTTCGCATTGACCGAGACCGGTCGCGAGATCATCGCGGACATCTGCCGGCATCTGGACGGGCTTCCCCTGGCGATCGAGCTCGCGGCCGTCCGCACGCGATCGTTGCCCCTCGCGGACATCGCGACCCGGCTCCGGGACCGTTTCTCGCTTCTGGCGCAGCGCAATCCCATGGCGAACCCGCATCACCAGACGCTCGGTCTCTCGATGGACCACAGCTATGAGCTGCTGTCCGAGGAGGAACGCACGCTCTTTCGCCGCCTCGCGATCTTTCCCGAGTCCTGGTCGCTTTCCGCGGCGGAGACGATCTGCGCGAACGAGCATCTGCCGTCGTGGCGGGTGCTCGATCTGCTGGACGCGCTGATGGACCACTCCCTGGTGGAAGCGGATACCGACAGCGATTCGGGACAGCATCGCTATCGGATGTTGGAGACGGTGCGGGAGTACGCGGTCCGACGCCTCGGAAGCGCACCGGAGGTGGATCTGCTGCGCCAGCGACACCGGGAGTTCTATCTCCAGCTGGCCGAAGAGGCGATCCTGCCGAGCAAGCAACGTCCGGAGCCGAACTGGGCGGTGCTCGATGCCGAGCGGCGAAACATGGACCTGGCGATCGCGACCAGCGCCCTCGATCCCGATCCCGTGCCGGGATTGCGCCTCGCGAGCGCGCTCGGCCGCTACTGGGTCCTCCGTCCGAACTGGCGGACCGGGCTCAAGATCTACCGGGAGTTCATCGATCGATCCCGCGGGATCGAGGCGGCGCGGTACATCCTGCCGCGGGCACTCCTGGGGGCGGGTCGGCTGGCTAGCAATCTGGATGATCACAATCTTGCCCGGTCGTTCTTCGAGGAAGCTCTCACGATCGTGCAAAGCGTGGACGACCCGGCGTTGCAGCGCTTGCGAGCAACCTGCAACTCCCACCTCGGCGTCGTCGAAATGCGTCTCGGCAACCAGGCGCGAGCCCGCGAGTACTTCGAGCGGGGCATCGAGCTCCATCGCGAGAATCAGGACGTGGTCGGCGAGTTCCGTGCTCTCGCGAACCTCACCTCGATGTTGGCGGAAAGCGGCGATGTCGAAGCGATCCGGCGCAGCGGTGAGATCATCGAGATCGAACGCCGCCTCGGTGACGTCATCGGGCTCGCGGTCGCGCTGCACAACCTCGGGACCTTCCTCCGGAGCCAGGGCCGAGGATCGGAGGGACGGCAGCATTTGGAGGAGGCGCTCGAGATTCGGCGCCGGATCAAGGACCCGCAGGGATGCGCGCGGACCCTAGCCATGCTGGCGGAGATCGCGTTGGACGAGGATGACCGGGCCGGTGCCATCTCTCGCCTGCGGGAAGCCGTCTCCGTGACGAAAGACGAGGTCAACCTACCGTCCTTGGTCGACATGCTGCGGATCTTCGCCCGCATCGCGGTCGCGTCTCAGGACCCCGCACAGGCCATCGAAATCCTGTCCTGCGCGGATCGGATCGCCGCGGAGCGTTTCGGCAGTCGGACCGCGCAGTTCCGCGCCGAATGCCGAACCACGCTGGATGAGGCGCGCGCCGCCTTGCCGGAGGAAGAGTCGAACGCGGCCTGGGACCTGGGCCAGGCCGTGACGGCTCCGTGGGAGCACCTCAAGTCTGCGTTGCGCCGAATCGACGGATGTTAGAACCGGTCCGTGGGCGCGGGGGCGTAGAGATCGAGTCCGCGCCTCTTGTACCAGCTCTGCACGGCCGCCCAAATCTCGTCCGCGGTTTCAGCGAACGTGAAGAGGTCGACGTCCTCCGGGTCGATCACTCCCTCGTCCGCGAGGAAGCGTGCATTGAAAGCGCCCTTCCAAAACTGCTTGCCGACGAGCACGACCGGGATCGGATCCAGGGTCTGGGTCTGGATCAGAGTCAAGGTCTCGAAGAGCTCGTCGAAGGTTCCGTAGCCACCCGGGAACGCCACCAGCGCCTTCGCGCGGTTCAGGAAGTGCATCTTGCGCAGGGCGAAGTACCGGAAGACGAAACAGAGCCCCGGCGTGATGTACGGGTTGGGGTACTGCTCCATCGGCAACATGATGTTGAGGCCGATCGACTTCGCACCGGTATCGAAGGCACCGCGGTTCGCCGCCTCCATGATGCCGGGCCCTCCGCCGGTCACGACCACGAGGCGACACGCGTCTTCCCGTTGCGCCTGCTTGCTCACCACTCTTCCGAAGTCGCGCGCCACCTGGTAGTACTTCGATTTCGCCAACACGCGCTTGGCCACTGCGATCTGTTTCTCCAGCACGCGATCGCCCTTGCGCCCCTTGAGCTGCGCCCGCAGTCCCTGCAGCCGCTCCTCTGCGACCTTCGGCTCGACGATGCGCGTTCCCCCGAAGACCACGATGGTCGACTCGATGTGATGCTGCGAAAGCTCGAGCTCCGGTTTTAGATAGTCGAGCAGGAGCCGCACGTGCCGGAGGTCGGCGCTGCCCAGGAAGTCGAGATCGAGATCCGCGCGTTGGTAGGCCGGATCTTCGAGAATCCCGTGGATGCGCTGCGCGGCTGCGGTATCTCCCGGCGGGAGATTCGGCATCGTCTGCGGCAGCGGCTGCTTCCGCTTCTCGCGGGGAGCTCCACCGTCCTGAGTCTGACGACGCGTGCGGGTATCGATGAAACGCTGGCGGGCCGCTCGGTCCGGCCCGACTCGACCGACGGCCGATCCGGCGTTGGCCGCAGAACCAGCGTTGGCGGCGGATCCGGCGTTGGTCGCGGATCTAGGGTTGGCGGTGGAACCAGAGCTCGCGGCGGACCTGGCGTTGGCGGCGGATCGGGCGTTGGCCGCAGAACCGGCGTTGGTGCCGGATCGGGCCGGGGCAGCGGGACCCGCGTTGGTGTGAGCGCGTTGGTTCTTTCTCGACGCCGCTGGCTCCCGGGCCGTGGCCGCTCGCGATCGAGGACCTCGCTGCGAAGAAGCTCCGACCATCGCGGCAGCGCGGTCGCGTGGGGTGCGGGGTTGCCCGGACGCACCATCCTCGACCAACAACCGCTCGACGTTGATTCCGGGATCGACGACCTGCGGTCCTCGGATCGGATCGATGTCGTAGATCGAGGCGAGCTGCGGAGTGATGGCGCGGGCTCCGATCTCCGCCTCTAGCAACGCCGCCAACGCCGCTGACGAGTCCGGCTCGCCATGCGTCACGAAAACCCACTTCGGCGTCGTCTTGGCCGTCTTCACCCAATGGAGCAGCTCTTTTTGGTCCGCGTGTCCCGAAAGCCCGTGGATGGTCATGAACCGTGCATGCACCGGCACGTCGAAGCCGTGCATCCGCAAGGTCCGCGCTCCTTGGAGGAGACGATTCCCCCGCGTACCCGGAGCCTGGTAGCCGACGAGACAGAGCAGGTTGTCCGGATCCGGCAGCCGCTGGGCCAGATGGTGCAGGATACGACCGCCCGTGAGCATCCCGCTTCCGGAAATGATCACGCGCGGACCGCCCAGCCCGTTGATCCGTTTGGACTCGGCCTGGGTGCGGTGCAGATAGACATTGTGTGGGAAGAGTCGACTCTCTCCCTTTTCGGTAACACAGGCCCCGAGGCGATGCTCATCGCAGTACTTCGCATAGACCTCGGTCGCATTGACCGCCATCGGGCTGTCGATGTGGATCGGGACTTCGGGCAGCTGACCCGATTCCATCATCTCCCGCAGCACCAGAGTCACCTGCTGCGAACGACCGACCGCGAAGGATGGGATCAGCACGACCCCTCCCCGCTCGAAGGTGCGCCGGAAGGGCTCGCGAATCTGCTCCTCGAAGCTGATCGAGTCATGCTGGCGACCGCCGTAGGTCGACTCGATGATGAGCAGGTCGCACTCCGGCAGATCGTGTGGATCCGGGTGCAGCGGCATCCCATAGCGCCCGACATCTCCGCTGAAGACCGTCCGCAACGGGGCGCCGACCCCCTCGCGGATCTCCGCCTCGATCATCGCCGAACCCAGGATGTGCCCCGCGTCCCGAAACCGAACCCGCAGCTGCGGCGAGAGCTCCAGCCACTCGTCGTACGGAATCGGCTGGAAGAGCTTGAGAGTCTTGGTCACGTCTCGATTGTTGAAGAGCGGGACCGCGACTTCGTGCTTGCTGAAGCCCTTCTTGTTCGCGTAACGCGCGTCCTCTTCCTGGAGCTTGGCCGCGTCCCGGAGGAGGATTTCGGCCAGCTCGCGCGTCGCCGGCGTGCAGTACACCTTCCCGCGATAGCCCTCGTGGACCAGCCGTGGCAGGTATCCCGCATGGTCGATGTGGGTGTGGGTGAGCAGCAACTTGTCGATGCTCTGGGGATCGAAGGCGGGCGGGCGCCAGTTGAGTTTCCGGAGCGATTTCAGCCCCTGGAACATCCCGGCATCGACGAGCGTTTGGATTCCGCCGGTCTCCAACAGGTAGCGGGAGCCGGTGACCGTTCCGGCCCCACCGTGGAAGGAAAGCCGCATGAGTCTCCTTGGAAGGCGCGCGAGCCCACCCGGGAGCTCCGGCCCGTTCGTTGTTTCCGAGTCGAGTATCGGGGCCTGATCGCGCCGGCGCAACCAAGTCTCCGACCAGTCCCGCTGCGGGACTGGAACGAACGGACGGAGCAGGCCCGGCACCTGAATGGCGGGTTGAGAGCTCGCAGCGCCGACGCGCGGCGGTGATCGTCGTGCCAGCGGCAGCGTCGCAGGTGTGGGTGACGGCGCGGACGTGCAGCGGGGTGCAAGCCCGACAGTTTGGTGAAAACGTTGGGACAGTTTCCGTCGTGCCGCAGTATTGGACGCTCCCGCGGCGATGCTGGCAGGTCCCGGCGGCGTGGGCGCTGCGCTGGCGTGGGTTGCCGACGCGATAGGAGTGGCGCCGGCCGGCGCGGTCGTGGGATCGTCACGCCTTCATGAAATCGAACGAGACCCTGTCGGTCCGGGACGCGCGGCGGCTCGCGTTGTGTGTCGCCGGTCTCCTCAATCCACGATGGACCTCGATGCCCACGCGAGCGACGGGACGCGGAAAACGTGCTCGTGAGAGCGTGCTGCGCATTATCGATCGTTTCGGCTACCTCCAGCTGGACACGGTGTCCGTGGCGGGCGCCCGTAGTCACGCTCTCGTGCTCCTGTCCCGGCTTCCGCAATTGCATCCCGAGCTCGGGGAAGAGCTGCTTCGACCCGGCGAACCCCTTTTCGAATACTGGGGCCACGAGGCGTGCTGGATACCGTTGTCGCTCTATCCCCACTTCGAGTTCCGCCGCAAGCACTTCGCTTTGCGTCACGAGGGGTGCCGGAACGTGCTGCGCGAGAACCGCGGCCTCGTGCGCCAGCTCCGCTCGATGATTCGCGACCAGGGTCCCGTCCGATCTCTGGATCTCGAGGGCAAGGGGACCGGCGACGGTTGGTGGGGACACAAGCCCGCGAAACGCGTCGCGATCGTGCTCTGGTTGACCGGCGAGCTGGCCATCCGCGAGCGACGCGGCTTTCAACGGACCTTCGATCTGGCGGAGCGAGTCATTCCAGACGCCTTGCGTGACCGACCGCTCCGATTCGCGGACGCCCTGCCAACGCTCATGCTGCGGGCTCTCGACGGACATGGCTGGGCCACCGTCGGCACACTCGCCAGCACCTGGCGTCTCCTCAACGTCCGTCCGCAGATCGATATCGCGTTGCGCCGGTTGCATGCGGAAGGACGGATCGTTCCCTGCTCGCTGCGGGACGACAATGGGAAGAAGACGGCCGGATGGATCCGCACCGATCACCTCGAGCTGGCCGCCCGTTTGCGCCGGCTCCGCCCCGACCCCGAGTCGGCCCGGGTGCTTTCGCCGTTCGACCCCGTGCTGTGGGATCGTAAGCGCGTGCTGAGCCTGTTCCATTTCGAGCAGACGCTCGAGATCTTCAAGCCCGAAACACAGCGTGTTTACGGCTACTTCTGTTTGCCGGTGTTGCTCGACGAGCACCTGGTTGGCCGGGTCGATCTTCGGGCTGATCGCAGGACGGGATCGCTGGTGGTCGTGAAGAAGCACGTCGAAGCCACTGCGCCTTCGGACGCCCCGAAACTGACCGCCGCCGAGAGAACCCGAGCCGTCGATGCCGCCGTGCAACGCCACGCCGATTCCTTGGGACTGCGTTTGGCTTGGTAAACGCATCCAGCCGCGCCGCTTCTCGACCCCGAATGGCGACGGTTCCTGAACCGTCTTCCGTCCAGGCCCGCACTTGTGGTCCGTCGATGCTTCACCGGGCGGGTTTATCCCGCCTTCTGTGAGTGCGCCGTCGGGAACCTGCGTCCCGCCAGCCGTGGATGCACGTCAGCCGCGGTGGTCCCCGCCCCGCTGGATTCGCCCTCAGTCTTGGGTGCCCGTCGGCCCGAGCGTGCCCGTCCCCTGCGGTAGTCCCGCCCCGGTGGATACGCGCCCTCAGCCTTCGGTACTCGTCGGACACGGTCGTCCCACCAGCCGCGCACACGCCCTGGCCACGGGATCGTTTGCCGCGAATGCGTCAAGGTCCCCGTTTCGTACCCAACGTTGGTCTTCTGGCTCATCCGGTTGTTGGAGTGGCAGCCTCTCCCCGATCGCAACCGCCGGTGACCTAGGGGACTCGTTCACCGGCAACGCGTGTTCGCATGAACTCCGCCCCGAACGCACGCTCCGCCATGAGCTGGTTGTGCGCTCGGCAAAGAACCCGCAGATTCGCCGGGTCGTCGGTTCCTCCGCGCGCTACCGGATCTCGATGATCGATTTCCAGACCTCGCCTCTCTGGACAACGACCCTCCGGGCCGACGAAAGTGCACTGAAACCCGTCCCGCACGAAGACCTGATCCCGGACCCGTAGCGGGACTGACGGTCGCTTCATTTCACTCCGTTCCGGCGGTGATTTCCTGATCCTCGGACCCATCGGTTCGCCAGTCGTCGTGACGACGGGTCTCTCCAGTTTCGTCGAGGCGGATTGTGGTGGCAGGCTCGCAGACGACTCTGTCGCGTCTTGCTTCCGATTCCGATCCGTTCGTTGCTGTCGGCGCGTTTCTCGCCTTTCGGGATCGTGCTTGTCGAGAAAAGCGTCGAGCGCCCGGGCAAACACCTCTGCCAAGGAAACCTGGGGACTCGAGCGAGCAAGCAGGGTTCGGGCACGCTCGAGACGCAGTTTGAAGGCTGGATCGACGCGGAATGCAATGTCATAGGCGATGGTCGACTCGTCGCCTTCCAGCGAACCGGCGTGCACTTTGACCGGTCCACGCCTGCTCTCGACGTCGCTTGCGAGGCCGCAGCCGGGATCATCGGTCTCGGCACTGTCCGCCGATTTCGGCATACGTGGGCTCCTGTCGTCCCGGACCCGCTCGGCCTGGCCATGCTCGTCTCGGCCATGCTCCATTCGGTCGTGCTCCATCCGGTCGTGCTCGATCCGGCTGAGCTCTTCCTGCCCGTGTTCGACTTGGGCATGCCCGTCTCGGCCGTGCTTGACCTGGCCGTGCTTGTCCTGGCCGTGCTTGTCCTGGCCGTGCTTGTCCTGGCCGTCTTCGACTTGGGCATGCTCGACCCGGCCGTGCTCCACGCGGCTCGAACCACCATGGTCAGACGCATCTCCGCCTTGGGGGTGTAGATCACGCTCACCTTGGGCTCCGTGACTGTGGGCCGGCGGATCCGGGGGCCCGGGGGGCTGGCGCGATTTCACGGGGCGGATCCGCTCCCGCACTGGCTTCGCTGCTCCGTAGCGAGCTGCGAGCTCTTCGGCTTCGTCCTGGCTGCATCCGTCCATGGCACGCAGGATCTCATGCTCATTGTCCTTGGTCAGTACGCGCGCGATGATGCAGACGGAGGACAGATGCAGCCTCCCTTCTGCAAACATCACACCGACTTGCGGAAAGTCCCGCAGGCACCGCGCCGCTGCGATCCGGCGCCCCGCCGCTGAACGCGAATAGCCGAGACGGTCTGTACAGTAGGCGAAGAGTGAGGAATACCGTTCGCGATGCAGCCCACGACGTTCGACCTCAATCAAACACACCAGAACTTCCAGAGTGATTCGTCGTTCGCGCGCCACGAGCAGTTTGAGCCCCGAAATCAACTCATGATTCGAGAGACGGACGAGCTGCCTCATGCGGCGATCCAACACGGAAACCTCCTCGGGGCTGGGACTGGGACTACCGGCTACGGTTGTAGTTGTGGTTACGGTTACGGTTACGGTTACGGCTACGGCTACGGCTACGGCTACGGCTACGGCTACGGCTACGGCTACGGCTACGGCTACGGCTACGGCTACGG
>JAGQHR010000268.1 GCA_020431745.1 Candidatus Eiseniibacteriota bacterium | reverse complement strand
CAGGCGATCCAGGCTGCGACCCGTCATGCCACCGAGGTTCCGCTCACCGTGTTGGAACGATCGCAGGAGGTGTTGGACCTGGCCGACGCTGCGGTCCGGTCGGGAAATCCGAATTCGGTCAGCGACGCGGGGGTAGCCGCGCTCTGCGCCCGGGCCTGCGCGGAGGGGGCGTTCCTCAACGTGGCGATCAATCTCGCCGGCATCGGAGATCGGGCCTGGGCGGGGGAGGTCCGGAGCCGGGCGCGTCGGCTGCTCGAGGAAGTGCGCCGCCGGTCCGAGGCTTTGGTCGCGGACGTGGAAGGGCGGGTGGGCTAGCTCGCCGCGGGCGCGGGGCATCCAGAGTGCCGGATGCCCGGTCCGTCCGGGAAACGTCCCGATTGCGCGCCTTTTGCGTCTACTTGGGCTCGACCAGCTCGGGCTTGCCAGGATCCGTGTGCCAACCCGCGCGGCCGGGCGCGTAGGTCGAGAAGTGGCTGAGCTTCGTGACCAGCGTGCGGGTCTGGCGATCGAACGTTCCGCCGACGTTCACCCACTCCCCGTTGTCCTCGTCGTACCAATAGAGGGTGGCATCGTCGCCGACGTTGGTCGCCTGCGAGAGGTCGACGGTGATCGTCACCGGCTTCAGGAACTTCGCACCGTGCGGGTAGAGATTGACGCGGACGGAGGACGCTTCGGGGACCTCCAGACGGTAGGAGGTGTCCGTGGCGAGCGCTCCGGGCGGAATGCTCAGGTGGAAGATGCCGAAGTCGAGCTCTCCACCCGATGCGCTCGGCACGACCCGGGCGGTGGAGCCCACCGGCCTGGCCGGGCTCGGTCCGAAGTCGACATCGGGGACGTAGCGACCGTCGGGATCCGCCGGCGCCGGTGTGTCGGGCGGCGCCGGAGCCGCTCCCGTCCCCGCGGCATCCGGATCGGTGGGCAGGTCCTTGGACGGTCCACTCGGATCCACGTTGTCATCGGGGAGCACGGCGTCGGGATCGAGCTCGGTCACGTCGAGGGTCGCGGGACTGCTCGACCCGGATTCGTCGACCGGTGCGACCGACAGATCGCTGCAGCCCAGCAACGGTGCCAGGGCCAGCGCCGCGCTTGCGATCGTGAGGGTCCAACGCCACACGCCGGCGGCGTCCCGGTTCGTTCTCGTTGCCATGCAGACTCCCTTCGGTTTCATTCCGAGCTTTCCCTGTTCGCGAGACAGGATGCGTGCCAGAAAGGCCGGAAGATGCTCCGAGGGGGGGTATCTGCAAGGGTGCGGAGCGGTTGCGATGTCAGGCCCATCGACGTGCGGCTCGGCTGCCGCGGCCGGATGCCGCGGACACTCGGGGAAACATCCTGTTCCAGCGACGGAATCCGCGCGGAGACCGGCGCTTGGACCGCGTGGGCCGGCCTCGGCCCGATTCAGCGATATGACGCCGGGATTCTGACGCCGCGCGTCGGACCGCTCAGTACACCGTGAGCAGCACGGTGTCGCGGACCGCGCGCACCTGCGCGACGACCGCGGCGACGCCGGGCTCTTCTCCGGGATGGAACGTCGCCTTGGCGAGTCCGTCTCGGGTGAATGCTTCCGCGTCGATTTCCCCGTTGCTCGCGACGAACGAAACCAAGGTGGAGTCCTCGACCGGTTCTCCCTGCTCCAGGACCGTGGCCCAGATCGTCGCGACCTCCAGCGTATCCGCCGCCTTCACGAGCAAAGGGACCGCGTCGAGCGTCAGGGTCAATCCGTGGCTCGGGTCGGGCCCCGTCGTGGCGCGGCACGCGAGGATGGTTCCCGCGATCAGGATCGAGCCCAGCGCCGGCCACACCGGCAGTCTGCAGTGGCGGCGGCGCGCGCAACGCGCTTCGAGCTCGTTCATCGCGATTCCCTTTCCGAGATCACGTCCGTCACCGTCGCGAGGAGCGCGCGTGCGAGGTTGCGCACCGCTTCCCTTCGCAATCCCTCTCGAATCTCGTCCGGCACGACCCGTTGCTCGTAGTCGACGGTGAGTGGGAAGACCTCCGCCCCCAAGCCCCGTTGCGCCGCGCCGTCGAACACGGTCTGGCGCCCCAACGGAATCCCGTCGGGACCGAGCAGCTCCGCTTCCACGTGCACCTCGGTGCGGGCCTGCGGCGCCTGGAACACCATCGGGATGCGCGGACCGCGGATCTCGCCGTCGTTCACCGAGAGCACGCGGATCCGCAAACCGTAGTAGCGTGCCGGCGACGAGTAGCCTTCCGGCACGGTATGGATCAGGATCGGAACTCCGCGCTGCTGGCGATCCCCGGCGATGCGGAACTCGTCACTCAGCAGCTCACGGATGCCCCAGGGATCGGGGATCCGCGATTCGACGGGCAGCACGGCGAGGTCGACCGAGGGATAGCGCGGGGGCGGCAGGTGGCTGAGATCCGCGCTCGCGTCGTGGACCCGTCCGAAGCTCAAGCCGATCTGAGCCTCCGGCTGCACCGCGTCGGTTTCGAGGAGACGTCGCTTGACGCCACCTTCCAGCGCGATCCCCCAGAAGAGCGACCGGTGGGCTCCGAGGTAGACGTCGGACTGGAACTCGCGCTCGACCATGTTCCAACGGGTGAAGTACTCGCTCGTGAGGTCGACGCCGAAGGGCAGGATGTCGTCCAGCTCCATCGCGAAGCCCGCGGTGAGGAACGATGGCGCGTCGCCACCGGGAAGGATGACGCCGGGGTTGAGATGGAGCCCGAGCCGTTCGGTCCGATAGGAGATCAGGCCCTGCGCCGCGTAGTCATAGGTGCGTGAGGTGAAGGACGTCAGTCCATCGCGTTCGGCTTCGTAGCCGGTCGGCAGAGTCAGGGTCTGGCGCAACCCCAGGCTCACCGGAACGCCGGCCCACGGCTTGTGGTAGATCTTCAGGAAGAGATCCGAATCGCCCAGACCGTCCTTGAACAGATCGTTTTGCAGCTGCTTGAGATGCCGGCCGGAGCCTCCCATCGAGATCATCGGGGTCAGACCGTACTCGAAGCCGAAGTGGTGGATGAGCAGCTGTCCGTGCTCGTCGCTGCGCTCGAGCGAGCGCCGGAAGTGAAGGGACAGGTAGCCGGGAGTGAGCCCGTCGGCCCGCGAGACATTGAGGATGTCCCCGTCTTCGAGATTCATCCAACCGATCTGCGCGGACGCTCGGTCCGGCAGGGCGAGTGAGAGCGCGAATGCGAACGCGAACGAGATCATGAGCTCGAATGCGATCGTGAACGTTCCCAGGAGGGACTTGACCGCGACCCGACGGAAGGGTGCGCGGGATCGATGGACCCGCGGGGTCGTCGTCGTGAGCTCCATGCCTCTTCGGTTCTCCTGGCGTCCTGCCATTGGCGTCCCCGGAATGCGAATGCCCCGGAACTGCGAAGCACCTCGCGTGCCAGGTCGCAGTAGCTCGTATGGATTCGTTAAGACATTATATTACAACACGTTATCGCATGACGAATTTCCGGAAGGCAGCGCTCGGGACGTCCGGCGGCACGATCTTGACCGGGCAGGTCGGCAAGTTCTGACCGGTCCTCCGGGGACGAGGCATGGGGACGAACGCGCGAATCCCCGGCGGGCCGCACGGGCCTGCCGGGGATCCTCGTCAGTGCGGGCGGGGAGCCTCCCGGACTCCCCTTCCCACGAACTGCGTGCGTTAGCGGGCGATGACCATCTTCTTGGTCCGGGTCTGGCCGTCCGCGTTCAGACGGTAGAAGTAGACACCGGCCGGCAGGAGCTGATCCGCATCCGAGCGTCCGTCGAAGGGCACCATGTGGTAGCCCGCTTCGACCTGACCGTCGACGAGGCTGCGCACCCGACGACCCGCGGGGTCGAAGATGTGCAGGCCGACGTTGGTCGAGGCCGGGACGGAGTACACGATCTGCGTCGAACTCTTCACCGGGTTCGGGAAGTTGGTGTAGAGCGCCAGCTTCACCTGGTGATCCTCGAGCGGACCAGCCGTCATGTCGCCACGCGAGAGCACGAGGTTGCCGGTGGACCGGAGGTCGTACCGGACATCGAGCGGCATGGTGACGGCGTCCTTGATCCGGAAGGTCAGCTGCGCCAGCGTACCGTGGCCGCTCACGCCCGGCAGTGCCGAGTCGAGACGGTTCGCGGTCATCTGAACCCAGCCGATGCCCTCGGTCTGGAGGAAGAGCAGGTTCTCGCTGTCGGTGAACAGGTCACCCGGCTCGGCACCGACCAGCTCCATCTGGCTGGGGTCGAAGCCGACGTTGACGAGCGCACCGTTCATGTTCTCGAGGTTGCTCGCGTTCACGTCGACGACGATCTCGGATCCCGGCAGAGCGTTCTCCACCTCGGAGATCGTGTAGACGTAGGCCGCGCCCGGAACCTCCTCGCCGAGGAGAGCCGGCCGCTGCACGAGCTCGGGAGTGCTCAGGGAGCTGCCCTGCGCGTTCCCGTTGAAACCGGAGGCACCGCTGATGCCGACCGAGGCTCCCCACGAGAACATCGAGGTGAAGGCGAGGATGTCGTCCACGTCCCACTCACCATCGGGCACCGAGATGACGTCCGGAGCGGTTCCGGTGACCGGGCCGATGTCCGAGATGCGATCCCGAATCGAACCGGTGCCGTTGAAACCGAGCGCGAAGATCATCTGGTCCTGGAAGTTGATGAAGCCATCCGGGTCGACCATCAGGTTGGGCAGCGAGCCGGAAGCTCCGGAGGAGCTCGCGACGTCGCCCAGGTACGCGATCCGAACATCGAGGTCGTTCACCTTCGGCGACGCGGGCTGGGTGCCGGCGACATCCGCCATGAAGGTGCCCGTCTCGTTGATCGAGATCATGCCGGAGCTGACCCGGGAGTCGAGCGACAGCGTGTTCGCCTTGGAGCGGAACACGATGTTGGCGACCTGGTGCGGACCGTTCGCGGTCAGGCCGGTCGGAGCGTCGAGCGCCGAGGCGAAGACCTGGAAGGTGCCCGCGGTGTTGTCGTAGTGCGAGTCGAACAGGATGTTGGTCGCGCCGATGCCGTCGAAGGCCGTGCCCTGGCTGATGGACACGATCTCCATGGTGCTGGCGTCGAAGGTTCCGACGTAGCTGACGCTTCCCGTGCTGTCCGGATACTGCACCTCGAGGTCGGCCGAACGCTGCAAGCCGTTCTGCATGTAGAGCATGCCGTCGCCATCGATGATGTCGACGATGCCCAGGGTCGGCAGCAGGTTCGAGTCGATGCAGAGCAGCTCCGACGACGTCGTCTTGTCGGTCGCGACGGTGTTGCCGGTGCTGTTCTTGAGGCGCGCGTAGATGTAGTACGTGCCGTCCGCCGGCGTTCCGGCCGGTGAGGACGCGAACGTCCACGTCGCGCTCGTCGAGGTCGCATCGACCGAGCCACCCGTGAAGAGCAGCTTGGCCGTGGTCTCGCTGAAGGTCGACGCGGTGTCGTAGTAGAAGTCGATCCAGCCTCCGCTCGGCACGTTGGTGGCGGACCAGGTGAACGACCAGGATCCCGTGGGCGGGAAGCAGTCGGGCAGGCCGGTCCAGGTCA
>JAGQHR010000267.1 GCA_020431745.1 Candidatus Eiseniibacteriota bacterium | reverse complement strand
CGCCGCGGTCGCGGCTGCGAAGCTCACCTCATCGATCGGATCGGTTCCATAGCGCAAGTCGTACCGATCCGCGGTGCCGATCGCGCCGTCGTCGCCGGGCGAGGTCCAGTGGATCGTCACCCCGGTCTCGGTCACGGACACGACATCGAGATCACGAATGGCCGCGGGCGCGGAGAGATCGTCTCCGCCCGGTCGCGTCCCTCCATCGTCACCGCACGCACCCGCGACGAGCGCCGCCCCGAGCACGACTCCGGACCGCACCATCCTCCGAACCAGCAAACGAGCACGACCGCTCATCGGGACTCCTCCCCTATCGGAAGTGCGTTTTCAGACCACCCCACGACACGGATCGGGTCGGCGTCGGCCCGCAGCTCTCGTCCCTGGCACCCATGAGGGACCCACACGCGTTTCCTGCGGGAAGGCACGGCGAAGCGGCGCGGAGATCGAAAACCCCACCGGTACCCGGCACCGCTGCGCACGAAAGCGGATCGCAGAACAGAGGATCCTCCAGCACACAGTCCGTCGAATAGACGATCGTGCCGTCGACCCCCGGCAACAGGAACGCGCTGCACTGCAGCCCGAGCGCCCCATGGGGATGCACCTTGGCTTCGGACCCGCCCGCCTCGGCGCAGTTTCCCCAAAGGATCGAGCCGTAGAGTCTCGCTCCCTGGTTGCCGAAGGCGAGGATGCCCCCTCCCCCGGTGAGCGTACCGAAGGCGCCCTCGGCGACGTTGGAGGCGATCGTGGACTCCACCACGTTTACGTAGGAGTCGATCAGAGCGGCGAGCCCCCCTCCGCTCGCGGCTAGGTTTCCCGCGATCAGCGTCTTATCGACGGCGATGTCTCCGGTGGTCGCGATGCCACCTCCAAGCGCCGCTGTGTTGCCTAACACGTCACACTCGAACAGCGCGAAATCGTCGCCGGCCACGCCCCCACCCCATCCGTTCTCGGCCTCGTTGCTGACCAGGCGGCACCCCTCGATCATCGCGCCGCCCAGCAGAGAGATCGCCCCGCCCCGCGCGGGCGGCGATGCCCCCTGCGATGCACGATTGCCTTCGAAGAGGCAGTCATGCAGAACCGTCGGTCCGTGCACGAGAGCCGCGCCCCCGTCCCCGCCGGCGCTTCCGATCCCGGCGCATCGGTTGTCGCGGAACGCACATTCGTAGACGTGGGTCTGCGACTCCGGAATCAGGAGCAGAGCTCCCGCGCTCCCCGCCGCACGACACCCTTCGAAGACGCAGCTTCGAATCTCGACCGTCGCCCCGACACACCGGATGGCACCGCCCGGTTCGTCGATCGACTCGGTGTTGCCGTTGCGGATCGTGAACCCCTCGATCCGCGAATCGTAGGACTCCCCGCTGTGCAGATCGAAGGCACGCCCGTCGTCCTCAAGGTCGAGGATCGTCGCGGCCGCGCCATCGTCCCCGACGACGGCGAGGTTCTTCCCCTGGAAGTCGAGATTCTTGTTTTCCGCTCCGACGTAGACGCCCGGCGAGACCCGGATCTCGTCGCCGGAGGCCGCGGCATCGATCGCAGCTTGGAGAGTCGGGTGATTGGCCGGAACCCAGAGAACGGCACCCTGCGATCGAGGTGCGATGGCGGCGATCAAGAGGATCGTGGAAAAGCCGATGGAACGACGGACGGCAAACATCATGCTCCCCCTTGTTTGGGATCGTTCGGCAGACACGCGGCGCGCAGTGTCAGGGAGAGGAGGTTATCTGGCTCGTTTCGCCGGAGCGAACGACCGGGTTCATTCTGCCATCGGGAGCCACGTTCTCCAAGGCAGAATCCTACCGAGCTGCGTCATCCACGCAGGATGAACTGGGGGATTCCCCGTCGGGACGCACAACGGTCCATTCGGGGCGCGCGACGATTGTCCCCCCGGCGACACCGGGCTATAGTCGCCAGCATGAATCGAGACATCATCGTGCACTGGATGAACGGTACGTCCGACGGCAAGAGCACCCAGGACGCCGCGTTCACCACGTTCTTCGACAAGGCGCATCTCCTGCCCACCTTCGCCGAGGATCGGGAGTTCCGCTACCACCGCGACTACGAGCATTGTCTGGCCGGTCCGCAGTGGATCCCGGACGTTCTGAAGGTAGGCGCGGACAAGTCGCCGCTCTATCGTCTGCCGGGTTCGATCGTCTCGACGGTGCGTGGCTTGGTCCATCACTATCGCAAAGGCCGCAGCGGCATCGGTGGCGCACTCCGCGGCGCATACAACGCCGTCGCCAACGCGGAAGACGACCAGCGAGCGAGTCTCTTCCTTCAGCACTGCTCGAGCGGCCCCACCGGCACCGGATCGGTCGATGCGGACTGGTTCCATGTCGAGCTCGCGGAGCCGGACAGCAAAGTGGCGAGGATCCGGCACCAGGAGCTCGGCGGATACAATCCCAGCAACCCCTACCGCCTGATCCGCTTCCATTGCGATCTGGAGTACGACCTGCGGCTTTTCGTGGGCAAGGGGATCGCGCCCAGCGTGGCCAACCACGGACCGGACTTTCGGCCGGGCGACGTCAAAGCGTCCGGACAAACGCCGATGGGACGCTGGTTCAAGATGGGTTGGTACGTGCCCCAGGTTTTTGCACGCGCCCGGATGGCGCCCGACACCTATCACCTGTTCATGCAGATGATCGGCCTCGAAGAGCGACCGGACGGCACGACCCTGGACAACTACTGGCGACTGAACAAATGGGAACGAACCAAGGAAGCGTCCAAGGCGGTTGCGGCGTTCCCCAAGTTCATGAAGGACCGCAAAGGCGACGCTGTGCGCGCGCTGTATGAGTCCCATACGGGAAGCGCCCATCCCCTGCGCGGAGATTCCTCCGGGGCCAGCTCGGCCACCTACGCGGCAGCCGCCTTCCAGGGCGAAACCCGCCGCTTCAATCGCAAGACCATCCCACCGCGCGGCTGGGTCTTCGTGAAGTACAACACGTTCGTGAAGATTTCCGTGGTCGGACTCGGCTGGTAGCTCCCCCCGCGCCATGTCCCGCTATCGCTGGATCATCTTCGACGCCGACAACACGCTCTTCGACTTCGATCGGGCGGAGCGCAGCGCGCTCGTACGCACGCTGGCCGCGTTCGCGCTCCCATACGATGATGAGGTCCACGCGCGCTACACAGCGATCAGCGCCAGACTGTGGAAGGCTTTCGAGGCCGGCGAGATCTCCTCGCCCCGACTACGCGTGGCCCGTTTCGAGCAGCTCCTGGAGTCGATCGATGCAGACCCGGAACCCGTCAGCGAACGATACCTGACGGAGCTCGGTACGCAGGCCGACCTGTTTCCGGAATCGGAGCACGTGGTGCGCACGCTCGCGGCCACGCATCGCCTGATGCTCGCCACCAACGGAATCGCGGATGTGCAGCGGGCGCGTTTCCGGATCGCGTCGATCCGGGATTGTTTCCACGACGTCGTGATCTCGGACGAGATCGGCGTCGCCAAGCCGCAGGCCGCCTTCTTCGACGAGACCTTCCGGCGGATGGGGCATCCGGCCAAGGAATCGGTGTTGATGGTGGGCGACAGCCTCAGCTCGGACATCGCGGGCGGCCACGGATACGGCATCGATACGTGCTGGCTGGATCGCGGGCGGGGTCCGGAAGATCCCGAACCCGCCCCGACCTACCGAATTCGGCACATCGACGAGCTGCATCCGCTGCTGGACGCCCTGTGAGAACGCCCTACTCCGGGCCCTACTCCAGGAAGTTCACCCAGATGTCGAAGTCGCCGCCCTTGTCGGACGTGTAGGCGATCGCCGACCCATCCGGAGACCACTGCGGGTACGCCGCGAACGCGTGGTCCGAGGTGACCTGCCGCAGCTGTCCAGTCCCGATGTCGACGACCCAGATCTCGTAGTCGCCCGAGCGATTGGAGCGGAACGCGATCTCGTCTCCCTTCGGGGACCAGCACGGATCCGCATCGATGCCCGCTCCGTCGGTGATCGCGAGCGCGCTTCCGCCCGCCGCCGGCACGGTCCAGATGTTCCACGTTCCTCCCAGGTTCGAGTAGAACGCGACCGTCTGTCCATCCGGAGACCACGCGGGCCGCGCGTTGATCGCCCCGGACTCCACGAGCGCTACCGGCCCCCCGACACCCGTGACCGTATAGATCGTCGAGAGCGGCGGAAACGTCGACGCCGTGACGCTGTAGGCGATCGTGGCGCCGTCGGGGGACCAGCTCCAGCTGCTGATCGAGCTCTCCGATCCGAGCACGAGCTCGCTGGCGCCGCCCGGCAAACTCGGGTCCAGGCTCCAGATCTCGGTCCGTCCGTTTCGATCCGACAGGTATCCGATCCGCGACCCGTCGGGGGACCAGCCCGGGCTCGAGTCGTTGGCATCCTGGAAGGTCAGACGAAGAGGATCACCGCCCGTCGTCGCGACCCGGAAGATCTCGAGGTTCGCCGACAAAGCAGCGCTGAACGCGATCTGCCTGCCATCGGGAGACCACCGTGGATGCGAAGCGCCACCTGATGTCCCATGTAGCTCCGTCAGACGGACGACATCGACGGTCTCTCCACCCGGAACGTTGGAGATCGTCGAGACGTTGCCGGCTTCGTCGATCGCCTTCACCGCAAACGCATAGAACGTGCGCAAGTCGAGCCCGTCGACGGTCAGTCGCTCCGCCCCCCCGCTCTCGGTGGGAACGAGATTCTGGGGAAACACGATCGCGTTGCCCCAGGCCTCTTCGGTGAGCTCGCCCCGCTGATATCGCAGTTCGTAGCTGGCAGCCCTCCCCACGTCGCCGTCATCCCCGGGCGCCGTCCACGCCAGCGTGAGGCTGTGCCCGGAGTTGAACACGACGTGGAGATCGTCGACAGCGCTCGGCGGAGCCGTGTCCGCGGAGAAGTCGACCGTCGGTTCGTTCGAAAGGTCCGAGAGGTTTCCGCCCGCATCCCGCGAGCGCAACGCGAGATGGTAGACGGAACCCGACGGCAAGGTAATGACCATGGACTCCGAAGCGCCAGGCTCGCCCGGGATCAGGTCCGTAAGAACCGGCTCGGCCGCCTCCCAGCTCGCATCGTCGATCGGATCGGTCGCCCACCGGATCTCATAGGAGGCGACTCCAGAAACGCCGTCGTCATCCGCCGGGGCCGTCCAAGTCAGCGTTACCTCCGTGACACCGGTCGGCACTGCGACGAGATCCGTCACGGCTGCCGGCGGCACCAAGTCACCGAGTAGCACGACACACGTATTGGATAGCTCCGACCAGTTCGGAACCTCGTCGCCGGTCCGCAGTGTGAAGTAGAACGTCGTCCGCGGATCGACTTCGACGCGGAACGACTCGCGCTCCCCCGCTTCCCGCGGCGGCTCGAGTCCCTCTACCTTTTCGGCCGCCTCCCACTGTTCATCTGCGAGCGGCTCCGTCGAACGACGCAGGTCGTAGAACGCCGCGCGGCCCCCGTCGAGGTCATCGCCCGGGGCCGTCCAGTGAAGTGTGATGGAGGCCGGTCCGGCCTTCTCGAAGTCGAG
>JAGQHR010000266.1 GCA_020431745.1 Candidatus Eiseniibacteriota bacterium | reverse complement strand
CCGAGGATCGCCGGCACCGGACCCGACGTCGGGCCGCTCCACGATCCAGGCCGGGGACCGGGCGATCTGCGAGTATGGCAAGCAGTACCCCCGGCGGAATGGAAGGCGGAATGGAAGTACGCCCCGGAGGCATGCTCGTGGCCTGCCTAGTGTCCGCCCCCGTCCGGCGGCGGGTCGACTGTCGAGCGGACCGACCGAACCGGAGGGTGCGGGAACCCGGCGCTGCGGAGCGTGGTCTCGAACGCCGCGGCGGCCGCGCGATGTCCGGCCGGGCTCCAGTGCCCATCGTAGGTGAGCGTGTATCGGGCCCCGTCCCGGAAGAGCTCGCGAAACACCGGGTCGAGATCGAGCGTCGTCGCGCCTGCATCTTCCGCCGAACACAGAACGAGCGGAGGGATCCACGCGATGAGCGAGTCCCCGGTTTGCGTTCCGTAGACGTCGTCCCGCATCGCGTTCATCGCGACGATCAGAATGCGGTCACCAGCGGCCTGCCGCATCTCCCGCATCAGGTAGGGCGTGGCGGCTTCACATTGGGAGCGGTACTTGGACACCCGGGAGACGACGACGTTCCCCGCGTAGACCGGCGGTTTCGCACGCCGCCAACGGCGACCGATGGTTTGGATCTTCGCATTGATCCACAGATACCGAACGAGGGCGCTCCGGCGCAGGAGCCGGGCACGCGCGCTCGGTCGATACGGAAGGATGGGCAGCTCGCGCACTCGGTCCCCCTCCACCTCGAGCTGAAGCGTTCCCTTCTTCGAGTCGACGGACCGCAGACTCTCTGACAAGTCGTTCTGCACGACGTTGACGACGATCGCATCGGGATCGTATTCCTGCACCGCGTAGCGGACGAGATGCAGGTATTGGGAGAGCGGCGCGCCGGAGACCCCCATCGAAAGAACGTCCGCCTCACCCGCGAGACGACGCCTCAGCACGGACGACACGCTCTGATCGACGTCGACCTGGAGAGCTTCGATGAAGGAGTCCCCGATGATGGCAACGAGCGGGCGGTCGGAGCGCCGGAGGGGTCGATAGTCGATCTCGCTGATCCAACCGTCGTCGTTCACTCTCCAGTGACTGCGATGGCGGGCCGCCTTCCCGACCGTGAAGGTGCCCTCCTTCTTTGCCTGGGGATCGAAGCGCAGGAGACGGGCCTGGGGATCGTACATGATGTACGGAACTTCGGAGGCGGGAACCAGGGTACGGAACGCGACCTCGGCGAGCCCGAGACAGAGCAGCAGGGTCGGCACGGTGATGCCTACCAGCGGAACGATGACCCTACGAATCCCCACCGCGATCCCCCAAAGTACAGGAGTATACCCGAGAGGGCGGATGCCGAGCATCGACGGATGGGTGCGGTGCCGCGGGATTCGAGCGCTTCGAGACGAGACGAGGGTATCAGGAGAGCGGCCTCCGTCGACTCATCGCGGAGACTCTCTCTCGAAGTCAGAGCCCGGTACGAGGAGCGCGCACGTGCCACGATCGACATCGGTTCCCTCGTCCCACCGGACGAGCGCAGCGCTCGCCCTGACCATCTTTCTCGCGGCCGGAACCGGTTCCGCCCATGCGGCGGCAACCGGCGTCGCGAGCTTGCGTTGGCTCAATCCCTCTCCGCAGGGAAACCCGGTTTCGGCGCTGGACTTCGAGTCGGAGTCGATCGGGTATGCGGTGGGAGGATACGGCACCACCCTGCGCACGACCGATCGCGGGGAGACCTGGGTGTCGCTGACCGATCCCCTGATCTTCGGGATCACCCTCCGCGATGTCCTCGTCCTTGCGCCCAGCGACCTGTTGGCCGTGGGTGAAGGAACTGGAGTCTACCGTTCCACCGACGGTGGCACGTCGTGGCGGTCGGTCGCCAACCCGTCGACGGCTCCCCTGTCCCAGATCGAACGCGTGGGCACCCAGCTCTCCGTCGTCGGGGACGACGGCCAACGGATCGTGTCGATCGATGAAGGTCGAACCTGGAGCATGGCGGCACCGACCGGCGTGACACGTCCCCGCGATCAAGCCTGGCTCGATCCGCAACACGGATGGGTTGTCGGAGAACCCGAAGTCGCAGAAACGACCGATGGAGGCGCGACCTGGTCGGTTCTGAGCTTTCCGTTCGCGAGCTATGCGGACATTCAGTTCCTGGACGGACAGGAGGGCTATCTCGCGAGCACGTTCGAGCTCTATCGCACGACGGATGCCGGAGCGAGCTGGATCCCGACCCCTCTGGGCCCTCCCGGCCCCCTCTACCTTCGGGAACAGGTCGTCTACTCGCGGGATCATCGTTTCTTCATCACCGATGGCGAGGGCGCTGACATGTGGGAGACGACCGACGACGGCGCTACCTGGAGCGTGTCGTATGCCCGCACCGCCACCGTCGGGTACAGCGACCTCGTCGAGCTTCCCAGCGGGCGCCTCGTCGTCTCGAGCACCGACGGCGATCTCCTTCATTCCGACGATCAGGGTCACACGTGGACGAACACCACCCTCGGGCCCGGTGACGAGGATCGAATCGCCCTCTGGCATGTGCGGCAGAGCACGAACGGAAGGGCCTTTGCCTTCGGCTACGACGAGGATTGGCTGCGCACCGAGGACGACGGCCTCACCTGGACCCGGGAATCGCCGCCCAACGGATACGGACCCTACGAGCTGGAGTTCTGGAGCGACGGCCTCCTCGGACTGGGCAGCGGCACGGGCGCCAACGTCGCGAAGACGACCGACGGCGGACTGACGTGGAGTGAACGCGTCGTCACGTCCGGAGGATTCGCGGCCCTCGCCGGAATCGAGATCGTGGATGAAAACACGATCTTCCTCGCCTACCTGGGATCCGGCGCCGTCCGGGTGTTTCGATCGACCGATGGCGGAGACACCTGGGAACCGCGTTCCAACGGCATCCCCGCCAACGCCGAGGAGATCCGCTGCCTCTCGTTCGTGGACGAAAACGTCGGATACGTCGCCGGGGGATGGTTCACCGCGGCGGGTCACATGATGAAGACGACGGATGGCGGGGCAAACTGGTTCAGTGTCCCCACGCCGGATCTGGGCGGCTCCCGCATCTGGGACATGCACTGGTTGACCGCCGACCACGGATTCGCCGGTTCCCGCTACGACATCTGGGAGACGACCGACGGCGGCACGACCTGGGCCTCCGCGCTGGAGGCTCCGTGCTGGAGCATGGCCTGGAGGGGCGACCGCGGATGCATCGTCTGGTTCGGATCGAACGTGCTGCAGATCACTCTCGACGGAGGCTCCACGTGGACGTCCGTCGAAGTTCCGGTCTCCGGTTACTTCTTCGACGCGACCTGGGTCGACGACGAACGACTGTGGCTGAGCGCTCCGGGAAGTCGACTCGTCGAAGTCACCCTGCTCTCGCCGAGCGACGTTCCGGAGGCGGAAACGACCGCCCCGATCCTCGCGGATTGGCTGGTGTCCCCCAATCCCGCGACCGACCGCGTCCGCATCGACTTCAACTCGAGCTACGCCGGCATCGCCCACCTGAGCTGGTTCGATGTCGGCGGCCGGCGGATCGCGGACGACGCCGTCTCGTTGCGGGAGTCGACGTCCTCACTTCCCGCGACGATTCCTCCCGGCCACGCGGGGTCCGTTCTCTTCCTCCGGATCACACTGCCCGACGGCACCGTGGGCACGCGGCCCGTCACCGTCGTGAGGTAGCCCGCTCGGAAGAGGCGCGGGGGCGTCGCCGGCCAGTCCTCAGGCCGCCTCTTTCTCCCACGGCGGCAGGATCTTCACCAGCACCCAGAGGATCCCGAACGGGAGCAGCATGAGCAGAATCGCCGGCAGCAGTCCCTCGCGTGCCACGAAGTGCGCTTTGTAGCTCGTGAATCCGAGGAAGCTCTTGGAGAAGAGCTGGCCGCCGATCACGACGTTCCATCGCATCGCGAAGATCCCGATGAGCGTCAAGGTGCCGGCGATAACGTAGATCGACTTGCGCGCAGCCTCGCTCAGGCTCGTGATCTTCGCGATCGCGAGCAAGCCGATCGGGATCAGGGTTCCGAGGAAGATCTGCACGACGATGTGCGGGAAGTAGAGATGCGTATGAACCAGGAAGTCGAGCGTGCGGAACGACTCGTCCGCCTCGTAGATCCGATGGATGAGATCGAGGAGCTCGAGCGAGAAGTCGATGATGAACGCATAGAGCAGGTAGCTCGCGATGGTATCCGCACAGCGCATGTCGATGGAATGACCGCGGAACCACGTCGTCACCATGTAGAGCACGAGGACCAAGGCGATGCCGGAGACCATCGCGGAAAAGACGAAGACGATGGGCATCATCGGACTCGACCACCACGGATTGGCCTTGACGGACCCGAAGATGAAGCCGACGTACCCATGGAGCAGGAAGGCCGAAGGGATACCCACCAGAGTGAGGAACTTGCCGAGCTTGGCGTCGATCTCCAGCGATCGGGGGCTGATGTTGTCGGATCCCAGCGCGAGCACCCGGTAGAAGGTTCGCTTCAGTCCGAGGCTCTGCCGGGCGGTCGTGACGATCTGGGCCCGGAAGTCGAGCCAGATCTCCAGGAGCAAGACCACCAGCAGGTACCACAGATAGACGAAGCCGAACATCGCCATCGCGGAGCTGAGATGCGGAGTCAGGTACATCTCGAGCGAACGTTCCGGATGTCCCAAGTGCAGCTGCAGCGGCAGGGGCGCTACCAGCAGGAAGGCGAGCGCCGTCAGCAGAGCCAAGCGATAGGTCGGCTTGACCGCTTCGACGTTGAAGACCCGTTCCAGCGAGGCGAGGATGAACGCGCCCGCGACCAAACCGGTGATGTACGGGTAGAGCACGATGAGCACGCTCCACTGCAGCTCTACCTCGTTCGGATACATGAACCCTTCGACGAGCGGTACCGAGGGATGCATCACACCTCCTGATCCGGCGAATCGTTCAGCGCACCGGACGGCTCAGACCGTGGCCGCGCGCCCTTTGGTCCGGGACCGTCGTTTCAGCGCACCGTCCGGTCCAAACCGCGGTAGTAGACTTTGGCTCCCGTCGCCATCTGCGGCTTGAGTATCTGAACCTTCTCATCGCGCAGGAACTCGTGAATCGGATCGTTCGGGTCCTTCAGATCCCCGAGCTGCCGGGCACCGGTCGGACATGCCTCGCAACACGCGGTGGTCAGGCCCCGGGTGATCCGGTGATAGCAAAGCGTGCACTTGTCGACGGTGTTGGTCCGGGGATCGATGAAGCGACAGCCGTAGGGGCAGGCCTGCACGCAATAGCGGCAACCCAGACAGTACTTCTTGTCGACCAGGACGACCCCATCGGGGCTCTCGAACGTCGCCCCGACCGGGCAGACCTGCACACAGGGCGAATGCGCACAATGGTTGCAGAGCTTGGGCACGAAGAAGTTCTTGGAGCCGTCTCCCGCGTGGTAGCGCTCCGGGAATCCGTTGTATCCGCCGTCGGGGGTATCGACGACCGGCACCGGTTCGCCGGTCGGGTTCGACGGATCGTCGGGGGGA
>JAGQHR010000265.1 GCA_020431745.1 Candidatus Eiseniibacteriota bacterium | reverse complement strand
GACTGGGTGGCGTAGACACGCAAGCGCGCCGCCGCGGGATCCGGCCAGAGGGACTGATCCATCCAGGTGGCATCGTCGTCCTGGTCCAGCGTATCGAACTGCTTCTTCCACGCCTGGTAGCGATTCCGGTAGTCCTCGCTGCCCAGCTCCGCCAGCAGCCGGTTCGTCGCTTCCATGGCGGTCCGTCCCCGCAGGAGGGGAGAGAATCGTCCGTAGGCGAACCAGGCCTCGTCCCAAACGAAGATCATGTCCGGCTTGATCGCGAGCACCTCGCGCATGATCCGCTCGGGATGATAGGTGACTCCATCGAAGGTCAAGTTGGTCAGGAGCAGCAACCGGACCCGGTCGAGCTTGCCCTCCCGGCGCAGGGCGAGCAGCGTCCGCTTGATCTCGCGTAGTGGAACGCCCCCGTACATCGAATACTCGGTCAAGGGGTAGGCATCCAGATAGACCGGGAGCGCCCCGGCCAGAATCACCGCATAGGGATGCGACTTGTGGCAATCGTGTGCGAGGAGGACGAGATCTCCCGGCTGCACCAGGGATTGCATCACGATCTTGTTCGCCGTCGAGGTCCCGTTGGTCACGAAGTAGGTTCGCCGGGCCCCGAACGCCCGCGCGGCCAGCTCCTGGGCGTGCTTGAGCGAGCCGGTCGGCTGCAGCAGCGAGTCGAGACCACCGGTGGTGGCGGAGGTTTCCGCGAGGAAGATGTTGTTGCCGTAGAAACGTCCCATGTCCTGGATCCAATGACTCCGGGCGATGGTCCGGCCGCGCGAGATCGGGAGCGCGTGGAACATTCCGGTCGGCTTCCGACTGTACTTGCGGAGAGCCTCGAAGAAGGGCGTCTCGAAGCGGGCATCGATGCCCTTCAGGATGCTGAGGTGGAGATCGAGATAGTCCTCCTGCTGGTAGAACACGCGATTGAACGCGTCGCTGGGTTCACCGGCGACGTCCTCCACCGGTGCGTCGGTCACCAGGAAGAGGTCGAGCTCGGGACGCAGCTTCTTGAGCAGCTGACCCAGGATCAGGGAGCGCTCGCTGGGCATCGCGGCGTCGATCTCGGCCGGCGTGACTCGGAGCAGCTCGTAGACGTTGGAGATGAAATCGAGCGAGGAGCTGCCGGGAAAGGGAAAGGTGTTCCGGACGACGCAGCCTTCGATGCACGGATTGATCAGCACCGCCAGCAGTGCATCCTCGAACGTGCTTGCGATGACGACCTCGTAGAGGAATCCGTCGTCGGGGCGCCGCAGGTTGCGCAGGCGCGTGCGGAGCTCCTTCTCCTCTTCGGGGGAGAGGTCGTCGACGAGGAGGACTTCGAAGTACGGACGTTCCTCCTGCTTCAGACGCCCGTGCACGGACTCGCTGAGTCGGGATACGTCGAGAAGGTCGGAGTAGTCGGTCACCCCTGACTCGGACAGATCGAGCCGGCGATAGGCATCGGTCGTGAGCAGCCGCACCAGACGAATGGTCTGCCGGGAGAAGGCCTCGTAGATTCCCTTCTCGAAGTGCTGGCGGACCTGCCGGAGGGTCGGGCGGCCGGGGAAGGCATGGAACGCCTCGACGGCATCGAGGAACTCGAAGAGAGCCTGGCAGCTCTGCTGCAACCGGGCGTGCTCGCTCGAGCTCCGGTCGATGCGGCGGAGCCTCCGCGCGGCGTCGCGCAGTCGGTTCCACGAGTCGGTCCGCGCGCGGGGAAGGCTGTGGAGGTCCTTCGCGTCGCGGGCGGTCGGGGGGAGATGGCTATCCGGGGGCGTACCGATCATGACGACGCTCCTTTCGTTTTTGCGGAGGGGGTGGTGCGGCGCGTTCCCTTGTCGGTGTCCGGGAGCCCGGCTCGCGACCCGCGTTGGGGAATGACCAAAGGGCCCAGCTTCCCCAGGTATTCGCTCTCGGGAACCCGGGCGTAGAAATCGAACGGTGCGGGATGATCCCGGAAGCTCTTGAGCGGCTGGCCCAGCCCGCGCAGCCCGATCTCACGGCTGCGGCGCACGCGATCGAGGTCGATCTCCAGAGGGATGATCTCTTCGCTGGTGCCGGCCTGATAGAGCACGTCTCCCGCCGGGCCCACGATGACGGAGCGACCGTTTCCACCATCCCCGACGCCGTTGATGTCGAGGAAGAAGCATTGGTTCATGGCGGCGCTGGCGCGCGCGATGGAGAGCTCGACTTCGCGGTCGATCGTGGTCGTGAGCGAGGGGTGGAGGATGACCTCCGCCCCCTGGCAGGCGACGGCTCGCGTCGTCTCCGGAAACCACATGTCGTAACAGATGGTCACGGCGAAACGCCCCACGTCCGGGATGTCGAAGACGAGCGGCTCAGTCCCGGATTCCACGCCCGCTTCGTAGGGGCGGAAGGGAAACATCTTGCGATACCGCCCGATCACCCGTCCCGCAGGATCGATCACGGAGGAGGTGTTGTAGATCTTCCCCTCGTGCATCTCGAACATGGAGCCGTTGACCAACCACAGTCGATAGCGGGCGGCCATTTCCTGGAACGTCCGCTCGGCGGGGCCGGGGAGCGGCTGGGCGTGGGCCGGGGACGGGCCGTAGGAAGCGAGCTCGCTGAAGACGACCATCTGCACCCAGGGGAAGAGGTGCATGAGGTAGTCCAAGCGCGCCCCGAGGTGGGGGAGGTTGTCCTGGATTCCGGAGATTGGCAGCTGCATGCCCGCGATCGCGAAAGGCGTCATGCTCGATTCGGACTCCTTTCCTCGAGAGAGTCTGGTTCGGCCATCCGAGCAAGCCCGGAAGCTGTTTCTGTCATCCGAGCGAACTCCTATCCGAGCGAGCTCGGAAGCGGGACCTGAGTAACCGCGGAACGCGCGGCGAAGACGGTCACTTCGACGCGAACGCCCGCTCGAGCTCTTCCTCGATGATGGAGAGTCCCTGCTCCAGATAGGCATCCGCGATGACGAGCGGGCAGAGGATCCGCAGCACGTTACCGTGGCTGCCAGCGGGAATCACGAGGACGCCCCGTTCGGCAGCCCGCGCCACGACCATGGCAGCGAGCTTGCCGGCGGGCTCTTTGGTCACGCGATCGACCACGAGCTCCATTCCGATCATCGCGCCGAGACCGCGCACGTCTCCGATGGCAGGACAGCGCCGGGCCAGCGCCGTGAGCCGGGATCGGATGGTGTTTCCGATCGCGACCGCCCGGGTTCCTAGATCCTCTTCCGACATCACGTCGATGGACGCGAGCGCTGCCGCACACGCCACCGGATTGCCTCCGTACGTGCCGCCGATCGTTCCGGGGCGCGCGGCATCCATCACGTCGGCCCGTCCGAGGACCGCCCCGATCGGCATCCCGCCGCCCAGAGACTTGGCCCAGGTGGAGAGATCCGGAACGATGCCGTAATGCTCGTAGGAAGCCCACCGGCCCGTGCGACAGAACCCGGATTGCACTTCATCACAGATCAACAGGATTCCGTGGTCGTCGCAGATCTCCCGCAGCTTCTGCAGATAGAGCGCGGGGGCGGGCACGAAGCCACCCTCACCTTGGATCGGCTCGATCAGGACGGCGGCGAGCTGGTCGGGAGCCGCGGTGTTCACGAAAGTGTCGCGTAGCCGACGCACCTCGCGCTCGACGAAGGCCTCTTCCGAGAGACCGTCCCCGTACCGGTAGTAGTTCGGGAAGGGAATCCGGTAGACCTCCGGGGCGAAGGGACCGCAGCCCGCCTTGTACCCGACCTTCGAGGTCAAGGTCATCCCGAGGAGGGTGCGCCCGTGGAAACCCTCCGTGAAGCAGAGGATGCCTTGGCGGCCGGTCGCCTGGCGCGCGATCTTCACGGCGTTTTCGACCGCTTCTGCCCCCGAGTTGACGAGCAGAGCCTTGGTGCTCGTCCCGTGCGGCAGCAGGGTCACGAGCTTCTCGCAGAGAGCGACGTAGGGCTCGTACGTCGCGACGTGGATGCAGGTGTGGAGCAGTGTCGATGCCTGCTCCTGGATCGCGCGCACGACCCGCGGATGACAGTGCCCGACGTTCATCACGCCGATGCCGCCGGCGAAGTCGATGATGGGACGTCCGTCCGGCGTCTCCAGGTGTGCGCCGTTCCCGGAATGTACGACCACGTCGGTGACACGGGGCAAGCCGTCCGCAACCACGGCGGCTCGACGGGCGAGCAAGTTGGCCTGGGAGCTCATCCTGGGTCGTGTCCTCCTCTGGAGGACATCACGAGGGGATGCCTCCGATTCTTCGGTGGGGATGGTCCGCTTCGTGGCAGCATTCTAAGAAAATAGACGATCCTAGGCAAGGATGCATGGCTAACACCTTGTAGAATTGACAGTATTTGATTGAGTCGGTCACAGATGTTGAATATATTGAACACCATGTCCAAGAATGTGCACGACACGGGCGATGCCCACGACGCCCGCGACGATGGTCCGAGCCCGTCTCCCGACCGTGTGGAGCAGTCCGACGTGGGAGAGCGCCTGCAGGCCCTCCGCCGGACGTTCGGTCTCTCGCAACGGGAGCTCGCGAAGCGATCCGGGATCACCAACGCCACGATCTCGCTCATCGAGCAGAATCGCGTCAGCCCGTCGGTGGCCTCCCTGAAGCGAGTCCTCAGCGGGTTTCCGATTTCGCTCGCGGAGGTTTTCGGAGACGGGCCTCATTTCGATGAGCCCGTGTTCTTCCGATCGAACGATCTGGCCGAGATCGGCAGCGGGAGGATCTCCCTGCGACAGGTCGGTCACGGCGAGTCGTCGCGCAAGCTCCAGGTCCTGCACGAGCGCTATCAACCCGGAAGCGACACCGGAAAGGCGATGCTCGTGCACGCGGGTGAGGAAGCGGGGGTCGTGGTCGGAGGAACGATTCAGATCACCGTGGGCAGTCGAACGGAGGTCCTCGGCCCGGGGGACGCCTATTACTTTCAGAGCCGACTCCCGCATCGGTTCTGCAATCTGGGCGAGGAGATCTGTGAGATCGTCAGCGTCTGTACGCCGCCGACGTTCTAGTCGCGTTCTGGCCACACTGTGCCAGTCGTGTCGTTCTGATCACACAGTTCTGATCACACAGTTCTGATCATGCCGTTCTGATCTTATCGTTCTGATCGTACCGTTCTGATCATGCCGTTGTGCTCATACCGTTCTGATCATACCGTTCTGATCATACAAGGAGGAGTCCCATGATCGAGTCACACCTGCTCCACCACCGCGGCGGCTACATCGGGGGATCCTGGGTCGACGGTTCTGGTGAATCGTTTCTCGTGACCAACCCGGCGAACGGCCGGGTCGTGAGTGAGCTGCGCGCGATGGGGCGGACGGAGACCGAGCGCGCGATCGCTGCTGCGGCGGACGCTCTCCGCGTTCCGTCCGCGATCGAAGACCGTCGCCGTTGGCTCGGGTCGCTCGCGTCCGTGGTGCGGGAGGAGCGGGCGGAGATCGGCCGGATCATCACCGCGGAAAACGGCAAGCCGCTGGCGGAAGCGGAAGCCGAGGCTGACTACGCCGCGGGTTTCTATGAGTTCGCCGCCGCCCACGTCGATCAC
>JAGQHR010000264.1 GCA_020431745.1 Candidatus Eiseniibacteriota bacterium | reverse complement strand
GAGCTCACCGCGCTCATCGGCGTCTACTTCATCGTCCTCGGATCGATCAACCTCGTGGTCGCGCCCAGCCTCCAGAAGTTCATGGAGGACATCGTCACGGGCAACTTCGATTACACGTTGACCAAGCCGGCCGACGCACAGCTGCTCACCAGCGTCTCCGAGGTGCGGGTCTGGCGTCTCGCCGACGTTCTCCTCGGCACCGTCGCGGTCGGATTGGGCGCCGCCCATCACACCGTCGATGTCGGCTGGGTCAGCGGCAGCACCTTTCTGCTGACCCTCCTCACCGGCGGGATCATCGTCTACAGCTTCTGGGTCATCCTCGCGACCCTGGCCTTCTGGTTCATCCGGGTGGAGAACATCCTCCAGATCTTCTGGTCGATGTACACGGCTGGACGCTGGCCCGTGGGAATCTATCCGCAGTGGCTCAAGTGGACGCTCACCGTGATCGTGCCCGTGGCTTTCGCCGTGACCGTTCCGGCTCAGTCCATTTCCGGCCGACTCGGAATGCCGACCCTGATCGGCGCGTTCGTCCTCGCGCTCTGCCTGTTCACCTTCTCCCGCTGGTTCTGGAAGATCGGGATCCGCAAATACGCCGGCGCCTCCGCCTGATCCCAGAAACCCGAAGACAAAGCCCCCGGACCCGGCCCGACAAGGCCCGGCCCCCCGGGCTCGACCGATGTCGCAGGCCCTGACTTCGAACGGTCCATCCAAGGGGTGCCTGTGACCGGTGTGCGGGTCTATGCTCCGTCTCTTGGGGTGGGCGCGGATGTCAACGGAAGGGGTTCAGATCGTGTTACCGATCAAGCGAGCGATGATCGGGGCCATCGTGCGGATGGTCCCTGGCGACGAACGACGTGCGACGATGGTCGAACGGGTGGGACTGGCGGGCAAGAGGCGCGCACAGAGATCCTTCGCCCACTTCCGGAACGGTTCGGGAGCTCCCGTCCACATCCGCACGGACCGCCTGCTCGCAGACGATGCCGGTGTCCGTGACGCGCTTCTGCGGAGCCTGTGCGGGGTCGGACCGATGACGGCCGACGGGACCGCGACGCGCGTGCACGTCAGCCAGACCCACTTCACGAACAAGGACTGGTGCTACGCCCTGGGAAGCGTCGATTTCGAATGCCGTCCGGTCCCCGGAGGGTTCGAGGTCCGGGCGCTCGGCCGCTACGACTGGCATCCGGAAGAGGCACGGCCGACTCGCGCCATCCACGAGATGGCTGCGCGGATGGAACGCCGGGGCGCCCGCGCCTTCGACATCGTGGGAGATCCGGTTCGCATCGAACGCGACGAAATCGAGTCCGTTCCCCGGTATCGCGTACTCCCGATCCGCACCTTCCTGATGTAGACGAATCTACCGCCTCGATGCGAACCGAGCTCAGATCTTGGATGTTGCTCCGAGTCGGTAGTCGCACCTGATGTAGTCGCGTCTGATGTAGATCCACGGGATCGGGGGCGGCGCCAACGGTCGCCCCCTGCGCACTGCCAGAGAGGGTCGGTGCGCACCGGCCCCCTCAATCTCCCCGGACATCGACGACGACCCGGAAGCCGACGTGCGGCTCCGCCAGGGTCGCCGGATCGTGCCCGCGAAAGGCCGTGCGCAACGACCACGGTCCGTTGATCCAGCTCCCACCCCGCAGGATCTTCGCACCGGGATTGTCAGGCCCGATCGGATCGGTGACCGGGTCGGCGGTGAAGGGCGCGTAGCCGTCGGCGCACCACTCCCACACGTTGCCGTGCATGTCGCACAGCCCCCACGGATTCGGAAGCCGCGTCCCCACCGGCTGCGGTCCGTGCGCGTTCCGCATCGACCAGGCGTGCTCGTCCAGGCGCAGCGAGTCGTTTCCGCAGGAGAACATGGTGCTCGTTCCCGCGCCACAGGCATACTCCCACTCCGCCTCCGTCGGTATTCGAACGGACCGTCCCGACTGCTGCGAGAGCCACGCCGTGAAGGCCGAGGCATCGTTCCAGCTCACGAAGACGGCGGGTGCGTCCGGCAAACCCTCGAAGCCCGTGTGGCGCCAGGTCACGCCGGGAGTGCGATCGAATCCCTGCCCGTTCCAAACCTGCCCGTATCCCGCGCGTTCGCAGTCGGTCATGTATCCGGTCTCTTCGACGAACGCGGAAAACCAGGCGTTCGTCACCTCGAATCGGGACATCAGGAACGGACGGGTCAGAGTCGTGGGACGCACCGGCTCGGGATCGGGCATCTCCTGTCCCTCGGGCAGAGTGAGTCCCAGCATGGTCGCCACCTCCCGGCTGGACATGCGATCCCCCATATCGAAGCTTCCCGGTTGGATCCGCTCGCAGGGCATCGTGAGCGGCCCGCGCGTGAGGCTTCCCTCCCGGAAGGCCACCGGAGGCTCGCTCGATCGGACCCGCGCATAGGAGACCGTCTTTGCCCCTTCGGTCCACTCGACCGTGTCCTCCGCGAAGCGAACGGTCACGGCGACCGGCGTCGCGCGAGTCGGACCGGGTCCCGCGAAGAACGTCCGTACGCTCGACGGAAAGAGCATCTGGAACCGATCGCCGTCCCCGACGTGCGCGATGAGCGTACCGTCCTCGTCGGAAGAGATCCGCAAGCGCGCGCCATCTTCGGCTTCGTACGCGCCGGCGAGCAGATCGAGATCCGCGGCCTCGAGCGCCACCATCGGAACGAAGGCGGCCTGGAACTCGTAGCCGTCCCCTTCGCGCATCTCGAGGATCCCGGACAATCCCTCTTCATCCCGCGCGAGAATGAATTCCCATTCACCTCCGCGGATGCCGGGAAAGATCACCCGCAGCGAGTCTTCCGTCACATGCGCCGAAGTCGCGAACTCCGGAGGCGCGATCCGATCGATGCGATCGACCGTCGATCGGGACACGCTCCTCTCGCCGGAGCCGCCGGAGCCACCGACACCGGCCGTCCCGCCGGCGATCCGCAGGATGAACGGGATGTGGCGCTCCCCCAGCCCGAAGCTCCCGACCCAAACTCTGGGTTGCGAGCCGGCAGCAAGGACGGGGGCTGGTCGCCGCGTTTCGGGCACCGCCTCAGCGGGGTCCCTCGAGAGGTCGGACAGCAGGACAACGGCGCAGAGGATCGCGGCGAACCGGAGAAAGCCCGTCCCTGCGACACGCCACCAGAGATCACGGTCGTTCGGCATCAATCACCACCCGGGGTAAGAAGGACTCCGACTTCCCGTCCGGCTGGAACCGGGACGACCCTATCTGGAGGGATTCCCGAGCGTCAACGCGGCGGCCCCGTCCAGCGCGCAAATGCCCAGTTCGGGGCAGGACGCGGGGCCCGTCTCCCAAATCCGTGGCCGCTTCGCCGCACTGTGACCGTGGAGTAGGATCACGACATGACAGAGATACGATCCGGGTTCCGTCGCCGTCTTCCCCAAAGGACGCCCGCAGCCACCGTTTGCCGCCGACCGCGCTCCGCCATTCCGCGCCATCCCAGTGGCTCCCGGATGAGCTCGGAACGTCCCCGGATCGCGCGCGTCGCGGCACCGGCGCGCGTCGCGGCATCGGCCCTCGTCGCGATGAGTCTCCTCCTGATCGCAGGATGCGGATCGGCTCCTCCCCCCCCGTCGGTGCTGCTGATCACCATCGACACCTGCCGCGCCGACCATCTCAGCTGCTACGGTTTCGCGAAGCAGACGACTCCCCACCTCGATCAGCTGGCCCGGGAGGGCACGCTCTTCCGCAACGCGAACACGACCGTTCCCATGACCTTTCCTTCCCACTCCTCGATCATGACGGGGACGATCCCTCCCCATCACGGCGTGCACGACAACCTCAACTTCCGGCTCGCGGATGACAACATCACCCTGGCCGAGATCTTCTCCGAGAACGGCTACACGACCGGAGCCATCGTCTCCGCCTTCGTGCTCGACTCCCGCTTCCATCTGGATCAGGGATTCGCGACCTATGACGATGCGATCGACGATTCCTCCGACCGGTCGGACACCGGCACCGTCGACCGCGGTTTCGCAGCTTTCAGCGAGGGAAACGAGCGGCATGCCGGCGAGGTGACGCGGCTGGCCACGGAGTGGCTGGACCGGCATGCGGTCGCGGGAAGCAAACTAGACGCGAGCAGCACCGCCCAGCCGTTCTTCCTGTTCGTGCACTACTTCGACCCGCACGCGAACTACGAGCCGCCGGAGCCCTTCGCTTCGCGCTTTCCCGACGATCCCTACTCCGGCGAGATCGCCTATGCCGACGACGAGATCGGCAAGCTCCTTGCCCATCTGCGCGAGCTCGGCCTCTACGAATCGACGGCCATCGTCGTGGTGGGTGACCACGGAGAGGGGCTCGGCGAACACGGCGAGACGGCCCACGACTACTTCGTGTACCAGAGCACGATCCACGTTCCGCTGCTGCTTCGCCTACCCGGACAGCCGGGCGGCCACGAGATCGACGACCCGGTCTCCATCATCGACATCGCCCCGACGCTGTTGGCGGCGACCCGACTTCCCAAACCCGACGCCATGGTGGGGGTCGATCTCGCTTCCACTGAGGTCGTGACGGAGGAGGTCGGGCCGGAAGGCTCCAAGCGCTATCTCTACTGCGAGTCTCTGAATCCCACGCGCTATGGCTGCAACCCGGTCCTCGGAGTGATCTCGGACCGCTGGAAGTACATCCAATCGACGAGGCCGGAGCTCTACGACCTCACGGCGGACCCCGGCGAGCTCACCAATCTCATCGACGAGAACGCGAATCGTGCGAACTTCCTGGAGGTCCAGCTCCAACAGATCCTCCAGCAGCAAAGCCAGGCCCGGTCGCAGAACGAATCGACGCCAGATGCGGAGACGCAGGAGCGTCTGCAGTCTCTGGGCTATCTCTCCGGACGTTCCGTCGGGGGCGACCTGGAGTTCGACCGCACGAGACCGGATGCCAAGGACTACATCGGGGTCCATGCGGCGTTCAACGAAGCGGCCCAGCTCGTGACCGCCGGGGATACGGAGCAGGCCCGCACCGTTTGCCGACAGCTCCTTCAGGCCCATCCGCAGATCATCGACGCCCACTTGCTGCTGGGCGCGATCGCGTCGGACGAGGGACAACCCGCGGAGGCCGAGTCGGAGTTCCGCGCCTTCCTCACCGCGCTCGACCGCATCGCGCAGGGCCCCGACAGCACCGCAGTGCGGGACCAGCTGCGGCCCAGCGCGATCAAGGCCCATTTCAATCTCGCGAATCTCCTCATCGATCAGGGACGACGGGCGGACGGCGTCGCGCAGTATCGTGCGGCGATCCGGCTCGATCCCGCGAACGCGGACGCCCACTTCAATCTCGGAATCACGCTGGCAGAGGACGGGCACCTGCCCGACGCGCTCGAGGAGTTCCGCATCGCCACCCGTCTCGACCCCGATTTTCCCGAAGCCCACTACAACACGGGGCTCGCGCTGCTCCTGCAAGGCCGTCCCGACGAAGGCCGCATCGAATTGGAGGAAGCGATCCGCCTGGATCCCCGGTATGCGGAGCCTCGCCTGAGGATGGCGGACCTCCTCCTTTCGGCCCGGGACCTGAACGGCGCGCTGGAGCAA
>JAGQHR010000263.1 GCA_020431745.1 Candidatus Eiseniibacteriota bacterium | reverse complement strand
TTTCGTCTCGCGGACTACCAGGCGTACTTCCGTTCCGTCCAACGCCGGTTGTCGGCGCAGCTGGAGTCCGGTCCGATCGCGTCGTATCCGAACCGCGTTCCGCAGTGCGAGATCTGTGAGTGGTGGCCGGTCTGCGACCGCCAGCGACACGACGACGATCATCCTTCGCTGGTGGCGGGGATCCTGAACCACCAGATCGAGCATCTGCACGAGATCGGGATCGAGACGCTCGCCGGGTTCGCGCGTCGCTCGCGGGAGACTTTGGGGCGGCCGCGACGCGGTTCTACGCAGTCGCTGCAGAAAGCCTGGGAGCAGGCGCGCGTCCAGCTCCGGGGGCGCAAGGAGAACCAGCCCGCGCACGATCTGCTGCCGCTGGAGCCGGGTCTCGGCCTCTCGCGCCTGCCGGAGCCTTCGGCGGGGGATCTCTTCTTCGACTTCGAGGGAGATCCGTTCGTGGAGGGGGGCGGGCTGGAGTATCTCTTCGGATTCGCCGACGGATCGGGCACGTACGACAAGATCTGGGCGCTCGGCCGCGCCGACGAGAAGCGCGCGCTCGAGCGATTCTTCGACTTTCTGATGGCGCGTTGGGAGCAGCACCCGGACCTGCATGTCTACCACTTCGGAGGGTACGAGCGCGCCGCCCTGGAACGTCTGGTCGGACGGCATGCGACGCGCGCCACCGAGCTGGATCGGCTCCTCCGGGCGGAGCGGCTGGTCGATCTGCACGCGATCACGCGACAGTCGCTGCGGGCGAGCGTGGAGCGCTATTCGCTGAAGGATCTGGAGCCGTTCTTCGGGTTCCGTCGCCGGACCGATCTGCGCGATGCATCCACCGCGCTCCGTCGCATCGAGGCGGCGCTGGAGCTGGGGCTCGATCTGGAGGCCGAATCCGACGCATTGGAAACGGTGCGGGCATACAACGAAGAGGACTGTCTCGCGACAGCCGGTCTGCGCGCCTGGCTGGAGGGGCTCCGCACCGAACAGATCGCCGATGGTGCCGACATCGCGCGGCCGATTCTGAAGTCGGGCGATGCGTCGGATCACGTGGAAGCGCGGGAAGAGCAGACCGCGGAGGCGTTCGCAGCGCTCGTCGAGGGGATTCCCGAGGATCTCGCCGACCGTTCGGAGACCGAGCAGGCGCGGTGGCTGCTGGCGCATCTCCTCGACTACTTCAATCGGGAGCTCAAGACGGCCTGGTGGGACTACTTCCGTGTGCACGAGATGGAGCCCGACGATCTGCAGGAGGAGCGGTCGGCCCTGGTCGGCCTCACCTTCGACGGCGAGGACGAGGGCGGCACGGCGGCGTGCCCGATCCATCGCTATCGGTTTCCGGCACAGGATGTGTCGATGCGCACCCGGGACCGGCTGCATGAGGTGATGGGGGATCGCATCGGCGAGGTCGCGTCGATCGACCTGCAGCACCGCACCGTTTCGATCCGCAAGAAGCGCGGGATGGCGGCGCGGCACCCATCCGCGGTCCACGTGGAGGAAGTGGTGTACCCGCAGCCGTTGGACGGATCGTTGCTGGACTTGGGACGCTCCGTCGCCGCGCACGGGATCGATGGCGACGGCCCGCAACGTGCGGCACGCGATTTGCTGTTGCGGCGCGTTCCGCGATTCGCGGCGATGCCAGAGGCGAAGTCGCCCGTTCCTCAGCGTCGGTCGGCACGCGCCGGCAGGAAAGCCGAGAACCCGCAACAGGTACGGATGAGCTTCGGTGGGGACGGTGCGGAGCCACGATCGGGCGGGGATGGTGCGCCGCTCCACCGTGCGGAAGATGCTGCTTTACGCCGATCCGTCGAGGACGCCGCGCTGCTTCGGTTCGCGGAGGATGGAGCGTTGCCGTCGTCCGCCGAAGATGGTGCGCTGCGGCGGCCGGGAGAGACGGCGCAGGAAGCGGCGGTTCGATTGGCACTGGCCCTGGACGGGGGAACGCTGGCGATTCAAGGCCCGCCCGGAACCGGGAAGACCGTCACGGGCGCTGCGATGATCACCGCCCTGGCGCGCACCGGAGCGAAAGTCGGCGTGACCGCGGTCAGCCATTCGGTGATCCGCAATCTCCTCACCAAGGTGCACGAGCACGCGACGCGCGACGCCACTCGGTCCGGCGATGCTTCGTCCGAGGCCACGTCGCTGCGGTTCTTCCACAAATCCAAGGCGCGCGAGGGCGACGATTCCGCGGGCTCGGAGTGGCTGACCGTCGAAGACGACAACGCGGCGGCGCTCGCGGCGGCGTCCGACGGCGCCGTCACCGGTGGAACGGCCTGGTTGTGGGCACGCGAAGATGCCGCCGGTGTCCTGGACTATCTCTTCATCGACGAGGCGGGTCAGATGTCGCTCGCGCACGTGCTCGCGGCGAGTCGGGCGGCGAAAAACCTCATCCTGCTGGGCGATCCGCAACAGCTGCAACAGCCGCAGCGTGGGGCGCATCCGGAGGGTGCCGACGTCTCCGCACTGTCTCATCTGCTGGGCGAGCATCCGACGATTCCGGGGAGTCTCGGGCTGTTCCTCGACACGACCTGGCGTCTCGCGCCGTCGATCTGTGACTTCACCTCGGAGCTCTACTACGAATCGCGACTCACGCCCCACCCGCGAACGACGCCGCAACGAATCGTGGGACCGACGGTCTACTCCGGCTCGGGACTTTTCTATGTTCCGGTCGAGCATGAAGCGAACCAGAGTCGATCCGACGAGGAGGTGGACGCGGTTCGTTGCATCCTGGACGAGCTGCTGGCGGGGGGATCGTCTTGGATCGGTCCGGGTGACGATGCCGGGCAGCCACTGCGGCTGGAGGACATCCTCGTGGTCGCGCCCTACAACGCCCAGGTCGCCGCGCTCGAAGAGGCGCTTCCCTCCGGTGCCCGCGTCGGCACCGTGGACAAGTTCCAGGGGCAGGAGGCCGCGATCGTGATCTATTCGGTCACCAGCTCGTCGGCTGCGGATGCTCCGCGCGGGCTGGAGTTCCTGTTCGATCCGCACCGGCTGAACGTGGCGACGAGCCGGGCGCGCTGCCTCTGCATCCTGGTCGCGGCACCCGCGGTGTTCCAGCCCGAGTGCCGGACCCCGCGGCAGATGCGATCGGCCAACGGGTTCTGCCGGTTCCTCGAGCTTGCGCGGATCGCCGATGTTCCTGCGTTGAAGTAGCCCGCTACTTCCAGGGATTGGCGGAGCCCGGCCGGAATCCAAACGATCCAGCCGGTGCTCCCACTCACTCTCTACTCGAGATGTATGACGGCTCGGGTTTCCGACGTGCGTCCGGCGTCCAGTCGCAACCGATAGACGCCTCCGGCCACTTCACGTCCGTGGTCGTCCTTTCCGTCCCACTGTACCGAGCTCGGCCCCGGCGTTCTTTCCACACCGGACAGCAACGTGCGCACGATCCGTCCGGCGGAATCGTAGATCCGCAACGTCACGCTTCCGGGATCGGGTAGCGCGTACCCGATGCGGGTGGCTTCGACGAACGGATTGGGTCCACACGACAGTCCGAGTCGCTCGACCCGAGCCGTCTCGCCGACCTCGGCCGGCGACTCCGGAGTCAGGAGGATGGTGCCGGACTGTCCGGTCTCCTGATTGGTCGCGAAGACCGCGAGCTTCCCGGAGCTGTTCATGGTCGCGCCGGACAGGTAGGAGACGAACCAATGGCCGTCGGTGTTCGCGATGAGGTCTTCCAGCAGATAGGTCCCGACACCGTCGTACCGGACGTACAATCCCGTGTAAATCCGCATCACGACGTCGCCGTCTTCGTTCATGTCGTAGACGGAGTTGCTGGCGCCCGCCCCACTGAAGACCTCCCAGCCCACGTTGTCCGTGTAGCGCGCCGCGACGCGATCGGCGTCGCCGGAGGTCGTGAGAATCGCGAGTCCGCCCACTTGCCCCGCTTCGTTGATCGCGACGGCCGCGGTCGCGAGATAGCTTCCCGTCGGCACACCGAGGTCCCCCGGAATCATCGTGTCGAGGTCCAGGCGTTTGACGGTGAAGGAACGATCGACGAGTACGCGCCCATCGTTGATCGCGACCGGGTCGAAGATCCCCAGCGACTGAAGGCTCGAGGGCCCTCCCGGAGCCGTGAAGACGACGGCGTAGCGAAAAGTGCCGTCCGAGGAGTACCCGACGATGTCTCCCACGTTGTTCAATGCGGTGGCATGGCTGATCGACTGCCCGGGCAGCGCCCCCAGGAGCCGGTAGGTGTAGCCGCCTTGACCATCGGGATCCCAGGCGATCGCGCGGCCGGAGAATTCCGGCGACGAGAAGGAGCTGGTTCGCCCGACGACGACTCCGAGATCGTTGATTCCCGATGCCTCGCTGCTTGCCATCCCGGGAGGCAGCGGCAGGTAGGCCAGCGGCTCTCCCGGATTCACCACGAAGGCGCGCTGATTGCTCCCCAACGACTGCGTCCCGATGATCTGCGACATCTCGTTCATGCGATACGGACGAAACGTTCCCAGGTACTCTGCTTGGTATCGTGGCGGCTGCGCCTCCGCGCGCACTGCCGCGAGACTCAGAACGAGCATTACTCCCCATGCATGGACTCTCATGTCTGTCTTCCTCTCTTCCTTCGAGCCTCTGCTGTTGCGTTTTCACGGAGCAGCGACGGCCCGGGGATTGGCCGACCGCTGCTCTGACTCGTCTTTCGGCACTACATCGACGACGCCGTGATCACTCGAGGCGCACGAGCTTGCGCTCGCGGGTCTCTGTTGCCGTGGTCAACCGGTAGTGGTAGATCCCGTTGGGAGCGGAGATCCCCCTAGCGTCGAGACCATCCCAAGAAACCTCGTGTGCGCCCGCCGCGAGTTGCCCGTCCACCAACCGGCGAACGAGACGACCTCCGGTATCGAAAACCTCCAGTCGCACCGGCTCCGAGGCCGGCAGGGCAAAGTGAATGACGGCCGTTCCACTCATCGGATTCGGTCGGCTCTGCGCGAGCATCAGGTTCGTCGCGGCGGGATTCTCGATGCCCACCTCCGCCGGACTCTCGGTGACGGTCAGTGCCGCGATGCCACGACTGCCGAAGCTCATCCAAAGCTCGTATCCGCCAGGGATGATCCGCAACTCGACGTCGTTGATGGCTGCATGCGGCAGTCCACCCCATTGCGGAACCCCGCCCGGAGGAGCCGGGAAAGCATGGACGTTGACGCCGTCGAACCAACAAAGGCCGTTCTCGTTGGATGGAGACTCGCTGTCGTAGACCATCCAAACTCGTCCGTCCGGAGTGACCACCCACGGTCGCACGTGCTCGCCCGGGAAGGGCCATCCCTGATCGTGATCCCAAATCTGATATGCGCCGGTTTCCGAGTCGAGGCGGATGAGAGTGCTGCCGGTGCTCACGAACTGCGTCCAGGTGCCGATCCACGCCACACCGTTTTCGTCGGCGGCCAGACCGGTGAACCACGCCGCCGAGCCGGGGAAATCCTCAGGTGTTCGGGAGAAACGGTAGGTGCCATCCGTGCGGGCGATCTCGTTGGGGGTCGTGGCCCACACCGTGCCCGGACGACTCGGGTCCACCCGCAGTTGTGACCCCCAGCCCACCATGGGCACGGCATGCCAGCCGGCAC
>JAGQHR010000262.1 GCA_020431745.1 Candidatus Eiseniibacteriota bacterium | reverse complement strand
GCTCCTGCGCGAGTTCTACGGGTCACGGGGCTTCCAGCCGGCCTGGATCACCGATGGAGTGCCGCGGGGAGACGCGCACGAGCTGCTCGCGACCGTCGACCGGGCCGGCGAGCACGGGCTCCATCCCAACGACTACCACGCGCAGGATCTGCACGAGCGTCTGGACGCCTCGTTGGCCGGCCAGGCGACGGTGCCGGAGTTGGTCGACCTCGAACTGCTCCTGACCGATGCCTTCTTCGTCTACGGATCGCACCTCCTGCGCGGGAAGACCGATCCGGAGCTGCTCCACCCGGATTGGAAGGCTTCGCGCCGCACGACGCGGCTGCCGGAGCGCTTGGAGCAGGCCCTGGCAGAGTCGCGGGTCCGGGAGACCCTCGCCGGGCTCGCGCCGTCCTACCCCGAATACCGTCGCCTGCAGGCGAGCCTGCTCCGCTACGAGAGCGGCAATCGGGCATCACCCGCAGAGTTCGCTTCGGCGGAGTCCCATGCCATTCCGGTGGAGGATCCGAACACGGAGTGGATCACGGTCGCGGAGGGCGGAAAGCTGGAACCGGGCGGCCAGGACGATCGCGTGCCGGCGCTGCGGGCGCGGTTGCGGGCGGAAGGATATCGGGTCGGGCCGGAAGTGATGGAGCCGCGGATCTACGACGACTCGTTGGCCGTCGCCGTGCGCGAATTCCAGCGGCGCAACGGACTCGACGCGGACGGTGTCGTCGGTACACGAACGGTCCAGGCGCTCGCCCGGACGCTCCCGAGCTCGCTCGATCGCATTCGTGCGAACCTGGAACGCTGGCGTTGGCTTCCCGATGCGCTCGGTGCGCATCACATCCGCGTCAACATCGCGGCATTCTCCGTGCAGGTTTGGGACGAGGGACAGGTCTCGCTCACCATCCCTTGCATCGTGGGAAAGACGGCCCGCAAGTCCCCCGTCTTCAGCGCCAACATGAGCTACCTGGTTCTCAATCCCACCTGGACGGTGCCGCCGCGCATCCTGCTCCAGGACAAGCTTCCGCTCATTCGCAAGAACCCGGGCTACCTGACGGAAAACGGGTTCGAAGTGCTCGAGGGGTGGGGCGCCGACGCTCGCCGGGTCGATCCGACCACCATCGACTGGAGCCAGGTGGGCAGCGGAAACATGCCCTATCGCCTGCGCCAGAAGCCCGGAGAAAAGAACGCGTTGGGACGCGTCAAGTTCATGTTCCCGAATCCCTACGATGTCTACCTCCACGATACGCCCTCGCGTGAGCTCTTCGCGAAGAGCGAGCGCACGTTCAGCTCCGGCTGCATCCGGGTGCAGGATCCCGTCGGGCTCGCAGTCTATCTGCTGCGGGATACGGGTTCCTGGGACCGGGCGCACATCGAGCAAGTGCTGAGCGCGGGAACGGAGACCACGGTCAACCTCCCCGCGTCGATTCCCACACACCTGCTCTACTTCACCGCGTGGGCGGATGAGAGCGGGACGACTCACTTCCGCAAGGATGTTTACGAGCGCGACGATCCGCTGCTGCGCGCACTCGATGCTCCGCCGCCGCCGGAGATCGGTTGAAGATCGCCGCTCGGGGCGGCACCCGTCGCCTCGTCCGCCGCGCTGCCCGTGACGAGAGTCGCGCGCAGAGTGGGGGGGCGGCTGCGGCGCGGTGGCTCTCACCCGTCACCCGCGCTCAACGATGGCTCTCACCGGTCACCCGCGCCCAACGATGGCTCTCACCGGTCGTCATCGCTGGCGCGCTGGTTGTGGGGGGCGTCGCCCGGTCCGCCGATCCGGCATCCGTCGTTGCGACCCAGGGAAGGTTCGAAGAGGGCCGTGCCGCCTTCGAGATGCGCTGCGATCAGACGACGAGCGAGCTGAGACGTTTGGCGATTCCGGTGATGCCGGGGACGACGTTCCGCTTCGAGGTGCTCCAGCGCGGGAGTCGTCGGCGTCTGGATGCTCGCGTCGAGGCCACCGCGGGCACCTTGACCGGTACCGTCGGGGACTATCGATGGTCGGTTCCCGCAGACCCCGGCTTTGCCGAGATCCGCATCCGGACCGCATCGCCGCCCGACTCCATGTCCCTGCTCATGATGGTGTTGACGCCGCTGACCTCGGCCACGGACGAGCACCTGGGCGGCTATCGCCTCGGGACGTATCCCGCGCAGGCCCTGCGGGGGCTCGAAGTCTATCGACCGCCGCGCGGGCTCGTGCGCGTCGAGGCGCAGGACGTGGAACGATGGGTTTCTCCCCATTTCCAGCTCGGTCAGTTTCTCTGCAAGCAGGAGGGGAGCTATCCCAAGTTCCTCCTGGTGCGTCCGCGTCTGCTCCAGAAGCTGGAACGGCTGCTCGGACGGATCAATCGCGAGGGGATCAGCACCCCGACGCTCCACGTCATGAGCGGCTACCGGACGCCCTTCTACAACCACGCGATCGGAAACGTGAAGTACAGCCGGCACATCTACGGCGATGCCGCCGACGTTTTCGTCGACGCGAGTCCCCAGGACGGAATGATGGACGACGTCAATCACGATGGGACGATCGACAAGCGGGACGCGCAATTCCTGGCGGGTCTGGTCGAATCGATGTTCCACGAGTCGTTCTTCACGCCGCTGGTAGGAGGGGTGGGCACGTACGCCGCGAACGAAGCCCACGGCCCGTTCCTCCATGTCGACACGAGAGGCACCCGCGCCCGCTGGTAGTGGGAGTGGCATTCGGAGACGAGCGCCGGGAGCGACGATCGGATCGATGCCGCGTCAGGCGCGGCGCACATCTCCGCGCCAGGGCAGCGGGGCGCGCCCCAAGCCCCAGGCCACGGCCTGCCGGAATCGCTGGGCGCCGTTCTCGGCGAGGATGTAGAAGTTCGGCAGCAGGACCAGGGTGAGGATCGTGCTCGCCGCGAGCCCGCCCATGACCGCGCGGGCCAGCGGGTAGTAGTAGGCGCCGGCGACGTGGGCGCCACCGATCGAGAGCGGCACCAACCCCAGGATCGTGGTCGAGGCGGTCATGAGGATGGGCCGGAAGCGATCGCGGCATCCCTCCCGGATCGCGTCTTCCCGGGAGAGCCCGCGGCGGCGCAGCCCGTTGATGTGATCGAGCAGGACGATCCCGTTGTTCACGACGACCCCGATCAGGATCACGATGCCGATCATCGCGAAGAGGTTCATCGGGGTGCGGGTGATCATCAGAGTCCAGACCACCCCGAGCAGCGCATAGGGCACACAGGTCATGATGACCAATGGATGGAGGAAGGACTCGAAGAGGGCGGCCATCACGAGGTAGACGCAGAAGAGCGCGAGCAGCAGGTTGGTTCCCATCTGATTCTGGCCCTCCTGCGACTGCTGGATCTCACGTCCGAACGACCAGGAGTACCCCGCGGGCATCGCGAAACTGTTCATGGTCGCACGGACCTCGTCGAGGACGTCGTTGAACTTCTCCCCTTCGTAGCTTCCCGTGATGGTGAGGGCGGTTTTCTGCTCTTCCCGATACAGCTGCTGGGGTGCATGACCGAACTCGAAGTGCGAGACCTGACCGAGACGCACCGGGCGCTCGTCGCGATAGGTAACCGGGATCTCCGAAAGGTTCTCCACCGATCGGCGGTCGGAGGCCTCGAGAATGATTCCGAGATCGATCTCCCGATCCCGGCCCTGCATGCGCCGGAGCGGAACCCCGCGGAAGGTCAGGCCGAGGATCTGGGCCACGTCGTTCGCGTTGACGCCGTAGCGGCTGGCCACCACGCGATCGAGCTGGACCCGTATCTCGTCGCTGCCGGCCTCCGACTGCGTCTTGACGTCGTGGACATCCTTGATGAGGGAAAGTCGGCGCTGCACCTCCTCTGCCATGTCCTCCAGCAGGTCGGAGTCTTCGCCGAAGAGCGTCACCGAGACCTTCTTGGCCCCGCGCCCGACGCCCTGGTCGTCCCCGAAGCGGTAGTTGAGGCCGGCGATGACGGGCAGATGGTCCCGCAGGTACTCCCGCATCTCGCGGATGTCCTTCTCCGTCGGATCGTCCCGCTTGAAGTACAGGCGCATCGCCGCGTAGTTGCTCTGATAGTAGGTGTAGAGCGACTCGATCCCCAGGGAGTCCTCCTTGGACAGGATGAACGGCTCCACTCGATCGATGTAGTCGCGCACGCGATAGACGTTGGCGTTGTCGGTGAACTCCAGCTCGAGGCTGACCGCGTCCTGTTTGAATCCACGATCGTCCTCCGGCTCCGGCTTGAACCCCGTGATCTTCGCCACCAGGATCGTCAGCACGACGACTGCGGGCACGAGCACGAAGACGGTCCGCCGCGGGTGTTGGAAGGCGGTCCACTCGAGAACCCGCAGGTACCGTTCGCGGAAGCGGGTCAGGAACGCGAACTCTCCCTTGGTGTCGTGCTTCTGGAGACGCGTGGCCAGGAGCGGCACGATCGTGAGGCAGACCAGGAGCGAGAACACGAGCGTGATCGAGATCGTCATGCCGACCTCGCCCAGCCAGACCATGAGCTCGCCGCTTCCGAAGACGACCGGGGCGAACACGATGACCGACGTCAGGGTGGAAGCGGTCACCGCGATCGCGACCTCGCGGGCACCGAGGCGCGCGGCCAGCTTGCCGGTCTGTCCGCGCTCGTTCCGTCGGTGGATCGCCTCCAGAACCACGATCGCGTTGTCGACCAGCATCCCGACCGCGAGCATCAGTCCCATCATGGTCAGCACGTTGAGCGACTTGCCGCTGAGGAAGAGGTAGGTGCAGGAGGCAATGACGCAGAACGGGATCGCGATCGAAACGACGAGTGTGGCGCGCAGGTTGCGCAGGAACAGGAGGAGGATGCCGATCGCGAGGAGCGATCCGATGAGCCCCGAGCTGAGGAGGCCGCGCAACGAGTTCTTGATCTGGTCGGCCTGGTCGAAGAAGAGCACGACGTCGACGCCGGAAAGTCCCGGATCCTCCCGGATCTCGTCGAGCACTTTGTTGACCCGGCGCGAGACCTCGACGATGTTGGCGCCGGACGCTTTTTGGATCTCGAACGCGACGGCGGCTTCGCCGTTGATCCGCCGATAGTAGTTCGGGGCGGGTTCCGCGTAGACGATGTCGGAGATGTCGGCGAGGGTGACTCCGGCGTCGTTGACCTGCAGGTTCTCGAGGTCCTCCACCGTCCGCAGCTGGCCCAGGGCCCGCACCGCGACCTTCTGCCGGCCCTGCCGTACCGAGCCTACCGAGAGATCGACGTTGTTGCCCTGGAGCTGACGGAAGACGTTCCCGACATCGACCGAGTGTGCGAGGATCTTGTCCAGGCTCAGGTAGATCGTGACGTCCTTGGGAGCGATTCCGTCGACGACGACGCGACCGACGCCCTCCACCCGGCGCAGCGGGTTGATGATGCGGCGCTCCAGCAGATCATACGAGGAGGAGAGATCCGTTCCCCGGGAGCTGATCCGCCCGACCAGGATCGGGATGTCGTTGGAGTCGAAGGTGAAGATCTGGTAGTCGCGCACGTCGGAGGGGAGCTGGGGTCGGACCTTCTCCATCCGATCCTTTACTTCCATCCGCAAGACGTCGATCTTGCGATCGAACTCGAACTCCACCCCGACGAACGCTCCGTCGTCTCCG
>JAGQHR010000261.1 GCA_020431745.1 Candidatus Eiseniibacteriota bacterium | reverse complement strand
GACGATCGAGTACTCCATCGCTCCATGGTCCTGCAGGGTCTGGACGACGCGCGCGACGGTGGACTCCTTCTGTCCGATCGCGACGTAGATGCAGACGAGGTCCTTGCCCTTCTGATTGAGGATCGTGTCGATGGCGACGGCGGTCTTGCCGGTCTGGCGGTCGCCGATGATGAGCTCGCGCTGGCCGCGTCCGATCGGGATCATGGCGTCGATGGCCTTGATTCCCGTCTGGACCGGCTCGTGCACCGGCTTCCTTTGAACGACGTTGGGCACCGAGCCTTCGATCGGCAGGTGGAACTCGGTCACGATCGGACCCTTGCCGTCGATCGGGTTCCCCAGCGGATCGACCACGCGGCCGAGCAGCGCCGGTCCCACCGGCACCTCGGCGACGCGTCCGGTCAGATGGACCGGATCTCCTTCCTTGATGAGGTTGTCCGGACCGAAGAGCACGGCACCGACGTTGTCCTCTTCGAGGTTCAGCACCATTCCGGTGACGTCGTTGGGGAACTTGAGCAGCTCACCCATCTTGCACTCTTCGAGCCCCCAGACGCGCGCGATCCCGTCTCCCACCTGGAGCACCGAGCCGACGGCCTTCATCTCCAGCTTGGTGTCGAACTTCTCGAGTTCGCGCTGGAGGACGGAGCTCACTTCTTCCGGCTTGAACGCCATGCTTCCTACCTCACCTGTGCCTGTGTTTTCGCTAGCTCAGCACGTTCGATGCGAGCAGCTCCTCGCGCAGCGCCGCCAGACGGTGCCGCACGCTGGAGTCGATGACCTCTCCCCCCACGGTGGCGACGACGCCGCCGAGGATGGAAGGATCGACCCGATGCTCGAGCCGCAGCTTCTTGCCCGTCGACTTCTCCAGACCGGCCCGCAGGGAATCGAGCGTCGCCGCGTCGATCGGGATCGCGGTCACGACCTCCGCCCGCAGCACGCCGAGCTTCGCCTCGACGAGGGTCTGGTAGTGCGGCAGCACCAAGGGATAGTGGCCGATCCGCTTCTTGCGCAGCATGAGGAGCAGCAACTGGACGACCAGCTCGTGCACCTTGCCCCGCAGGACGGACGTCACCATCTGCTCCTTGTGCTCGTCCAGCACCGAAGGAGACTCCAAGAAGTCCTGCAGCGACGGTCCCAGCTTCTCGAGCTCCGCCACGCCCTGCAGATCCGCGAGGACCTGCTCCGCGACGCCTCGATGCTCGGCCGCGCTGAAGAGCGCGTTGGCGTATTTGAGGGCGACTCCGCGATCGCGGATCACGACTCGCTCCTCCCGCCCGACTTCATGCCGCCGAGCGACTGCAGGAACGCGTCGATCTGCCCCTTCTGCGCCGCCGGGTCGAGCTTTTCGCCCAAGATCTTCTCCGCCGCCGCGATCACCATCGTGACCATCTGGTTGCGGAGCTCGACCTGCGCCTTGTTCCGATCCTGCTCGATCTGCTCGCCGGCCCGGTGGATCATGGCCTGCGCGTCCTGACGCGCCTTTTCCTTGATCTCCGCACCGACCCGTTCGCCCTCGTGCACGCCTTCCTGGATCTTGGCGCGTGCCTGACTCTCGATCTCGCGGAGCTCGGCCTCGAGCTTGGACTGCAGGCTCGCGACCTCACCCTTCTTGCGATCGATGTCCTCGAAGTCGCTGCGGATCTTGTCCCGGCGCGACTCCAGAGTGCTCACTACGGGTCCCCACGCGTACTTCCGCAAGATCCAGAGGACCAAGAGGAAGCCCACGATCTGGGTAACGACCAAATCCCATTTGATTTCGCCCATGCCTAGTCTCCGTCGCCCTGCCCTGCCCCGACCTCAGCGGCCGGGGCCCCGGTGAACGCTCGTGATCCCGAACGGGTTCTAGAGCTTCGCCTGGAGGACGAAGACGGTCACGAACGCGTAGATGGTGAGCGCCTCGATGAACGCCATACCGATGATCATGCTGACCTGGATCTTGCCGTGCGCTTCCGGCTGACGACCCATCGCCTGCATGGCGCCGTTGACCGCGTTACCGAGGCCGATGCCGGAACCCAGAGCGGCGAAGCCCAGGCCCAACGGCAGTCCGACTCCCAACAGGTTCATTTCCATGTTCGTTGCTCCTTGTTCTCGATTGTCCAGCGCCGCGTGGCGCCTCCTCTCCTCGCCTCCCTCAGGGACGCGGGGAAATCGTCTGCGCGGCATCGATCGCCGCCTGCAATGTCTTTCGTGGCCGTAGCGTCGGCCACTTGCAAAGTCGCTCGTGACGACCCGTCCGCCGTCTACAACTTAGTGCGCGTGCTCCTCGTCGTGCCCGTGCGGCAGGACCTGCGAGATGTAGATCGTCGCAAGCAACGAGAAGACCAGCGCCTGGATCGTGCTCGCCAAGAGGGCGAGGAACATGAACGGGAGATGGAACGGAATCCCGAATCCGCCCACGTGCGGAATCGCGATCACCACCAGCCCGGCGAAGAGCGCGAGGAGCGTGTCCTCGCCCATGATGTTTCCGAAGAGACGGAGCGCCAGCGACAGCGGCTTGGCGAGCTCTCCAATCAAGTGGAGCGGCAGCATGAGGGGCACCATGGCCCAGCCGACGGGATCCTTGGGATCGCCCGCGAGGTGCGCGAGATACTTGATCGGCCCCAGCCGCGTCAGCGCGATGTACTGCACATAGAGGAAGACGCAGATCGCGAGCGGGAAGGTCACGTAGGGCGACGCCGTCGGCGAGTGTCCGCCGGGCACCAGTCCCATCCAGTTCATGCACCAGATGTAGAAGAAGAGCGTCCCGACGAACGGGATGTAGCGCTTGGCCTCGTCACCCAGCACGCCGCGGACGAACTCGTAGTAGCCGCCGAAGAGATACTCGATGAGGTTCTGCAGCTTGCCCGGGACCATCTCCGGCTTGCGCATCGCGCGCGAGGTCAAGAGGCCCAAGATGATGGTCGCGATGAGCGCGAAGATCAGGTTCTCGTACTTCTCGAGATAGCCGATGACGGTCTCGCTCACGCCCAACGGACGCATGATCCCGATCGCGTAGGTCAGCAGGTTCGGGAAATGCTGGACGCCACCGTGGTCGTCGTGGCCTTCCCCATGCTCCCCGCCGTGCGCTTCTTCCGTTCCGTGCTCGTTGCGCTTGGGGAACTTGTCGGGGTTGAACAGCGAGATCGTGCCCTTTTCGGTCTCCATCGTCGTGTGGACACCGGCAGGGGGCGTCGCCTGATTCTCGTCGGCGGAGTGTTCTTCCTGGGGCGGGGCGTCGTGACCTTGTTGATTGGTGGAGTGCGGGTCGTTGGACTGATCGGCCGGCTCGTGCTGGGCCAGGAGGTCGGCCGGAGCGGTGTGCGCCTGCTCCTGAGTGCCTGCCGTGCGCGCGGTGTGTGCCGTGTCCGAGGTGTGCGCGGCATCCGCGGGGACTTCACCGGCCGAAGGGGCGGTGTGGGCGTCCGTGCCCGCGTGGGCGTCCGTGCCGGCACCCAAATCGTTGGCTGCGTCTGCAGCGAGAACAGAGCGCTGCTCCGTCCAGAACTTCGTCGTCCATCCCTCCTGCTTGCCGTGGAGCGAGGGCAGGAGCGGGGTACCGAGAAGGAGCAGCAGGCCGACCGTGCCGGCCGTTCCCATCAAGCGTCCCTTGGCGCTCTTGGAAGTGCCGTTGGAGGCGCCTTGGGAGGTGCCGTCGTTTTGTGTCGTGCCGGAGTCGCCTTCGTGACGCGTCCGCTTCGCGCGGGGTTCGCTCACCTGGATGCCGGCCGCGCGCAGGGCCAGCGTCGAGAGCACCTTCCCCAACAGAACGACGAAGAGCAGCGAGAAGCCCGCCGCCAACCAGGTCAGGGGAAGACCGACCTTCATGCAAAGGAACACGATCGCGAAGAGAGCCGGTACTTTGACCATCAGTCCCATCGCGAGTCGGAAGCCGACCTGCGGCTGCGGCTGGATCACCTTCTGGACGATGAACCGGATCGCGGCGAGGTTCACGACCGAGATCGCCGCACCCGTGATGAAGGCGGCGGATCCGCGCGCGCCCGCGATGGCTGCCACGCACAGGCCGAGGACGAGCCCCAGCACCAACGTCGTGCGCTCCACCCTCCGCAGGAAATCCTTATCGAGGCTCCCCGAGAAGCCCAACATCCCCTCCTTCGCCACCCTTCTCGGCGCGCGCTTCCCCGTCTCGGCGGTCAGAGATCCTCCGAATCTTTCTCGACCTGCTTGAGCAGGTACCAGATATTGCGGATCGCCGCGCCCATGCCGAGGAAGAAACATACGAGCTGCATCCAAGGCGCGGTATGAAGACGTTGGTCGAGCCACTTCCCGAGGAAGAAACCCACCAGGCATCCCGCGATCAGAAGCGCGGGAATCCCGGCGGCCGTACTGACCTGGCGATAGCGTCGGCCCTGCTTCTCGGGATCGAATCCCAATTCAGACGCCCTCGCCTGCCGCTGTTTCGAAGTACGTGATGCCCCCTCTTCCCGGTTGGGCAACGCGGCGGATTATCCGCAGAGGGGCTCGGCATGTCAACCCGCCTTGTTCCGTCATTTCACAAACACCCCCGGGGATTAGGATACACAAAGAAAGGCTCACCTTGGCATCAGATCTTGTTCTCGACCGGGTCGGGTACCGCCGGATGGCCCACCCACGGACCGACCTGCGATGACTGGCGGTTGCGGCTGTAGACCTTTCCAGGACAGGCCGTTAGGGATTCGTTTCGATCGGCGATAGGTCGCACCCGGGGGGCGACCGGTGGATCGTCTCGGAGTCCGCTCACTCGACCCTCGGTCAGCCGCATATCAGAACCGACTCGTATTAGCGCACCTAATGTCTGATCCAAGAAGTTCGCGACCCGGCTTTGGGCGTACCCTGTCCCGGTCGCGTGCAGCCGAAAACCCCCGGAAACATGGGGATTCGCAGCGCGGACGGTCGCGATGGGCTCGTTCGCAGGCGCGCGCAGGGCGCGCGCGCGAGACGGCTCGTTCAGAAGATTGCGGCGACGGCGGACTCCAAGCAGGTTCGAACCGAAGCTCACACCAAGGGGCCGCCGCGCGGTGAGCAGGCGGTTCCCAGCTCGACGGAGGCATTTCGTGGCGGTCAAACCTCCCTTTCTCGTTTTGAGCGGTGCCGGAATCTCCGCGGAGAGCGGCGTCGCGACGTTTCGTGATGCCGGGGGACTGTGGGAAGGGTCGCGCGTCGAGGATGTGGCGACTCCCGAGGGTTTCGCGGAGGATCCCCTTCGTGGTTGGCGATTCTATGAGGCCCGCCGGGTCCAGATCGCGTCCTGTGAGCCCAACGCCGCCCATCGGACCGTCGTCGAGATGGAGGAGCTCTGGTGTGACGACTTCGCGCTGGTCACCCAGAACGTCGACGGTCTGCACGAGCGCGCCGGCAGTCGCCGCGTCCATCGTCTGCACGGATCGATCTGGAACATGCGCTGCACCGCGGACGGCCGGAAGCTGGAGAACCGCGAGGTCCCGCTGCGGGAGCTACCACCGCGTTGCGAGTGCGGCGCGATGCTGCGTCCTGACGTCGTGTGGTTCGGCGAGATGCTGGAGTCGAGCATCCTGAACGCGGCGTTTCTCGCGGCGGAGAAGGCACGTACGGTTCTGGTGATCGGCACTTCGA